>JBEKZK010000193.1:0-7542 GCA_049509935.1 Xanthobacteraceae bacterium
GGCGACGGCTTGAGGATCACCTGGAACTGATAGTAGTGCTGCAGCCGGTTGGGGTTCTCGCCGTAGCGCCCGTCCTTGGGGCGCCGCGACGGCTGCACGAAGGCGGCGTTCCACGGCTTCGGACCGAGTGCCAGCAGCGTCGTCGCCGGATGGAAGGTGCCGGCGCCGACCTCCATGTCTTAGGGCTGCAGGATGACGCAGCCCCAGTCGGCCCAGAACCGCTGCAGCGTCAGGATCAGCCCCTGGAACGAGCGCCGCGGATCCATATGGTCCGGGCGCGCGGCGGAGGCCTGGTGCGACGTCGTCATCTCGAGGTTCACGGGAATCGCCGGATCGACGGCAGTTGCGGGTCGATCGAACGGAAGCCAACGGGCGTTCGTGCGGCGCGGAAGCTATCGGCTGGCCACCGGAGGGTCAAGGACGCGGCAGGGCCACTTCACCTGGAGCGACCCTCACCTGGGATATAGATGCCGGTCACCGGATCCTGCACGAGGGTGCGGACCTCCGCCTCCGCCGGTGCCGCATCCTCGGGACGCAGCATCGCATTGAGCCGCTGCGCCTCGCGGGCGAGCCATCGCGCCGCCACCAGGGCTCCGAATGCACCCAAGGCCCAGATGATCGCCGGCGGCATGTCGGGCTCCAATGATGACGGTCGGCAGAGCCGACCCGCGAATTGCGCTGTCGCAAGCATAGCGCCGGCCGGCTGGGAGGGGCAATCGTGCCGACAGCGCTCAAGTGTCGCGTCGCCGTATCGGCGACCCGGTTCCGGGTGCTGACGCAGTCGTGACTTTCCAGTGAATGACGAAGCGACCATACGGGAGATCAGAAACACCAGGAGGGGTCGACATGTGGTTCCGGCTGGGCCTTACAGCTGCGGCAGTCGCGCTGGTCGCCGCTGGAGCGGCGGCGCAGACCGGAGCGCAAGTCAAGACTGCCACCTTCGCGGGCGGCTGCTTCTGGTGCATGGAGGCGCCGTTCGACAAGCTGCCCGGGGTGACCGAGGTAACGGTCGGCTATACCGGCGGCACCAGGGACAAGCCGACCTATCACGAGGTGTCGGCCGGCACCACCGGCCACGCCGAAGCCGTCCAGGTGACCTACGATCCGGCCAGGATCGGCTACGCCAAGCTGCTCGACGTGTTCTGGCACAACGTCGATCCGGTGACGGCGAATGCGCAGTTCTGCGACCACGGCACCCAGTATCGCACCGCGATCTTCTATCATGACGACGAGCAGAAGCATGCCGCCGAGGCGTCGCGCGACGCGATCGCCCAATCCGGCAGGCTGCACAAGCCGATCGTCACCGAGATCACGCAGGCGACGGCGTTCTGGCCGGCCGAGGACTATCATCAGCATTACTATGTGAAGAATCCGGTCCGCTACAAGTTCTACCGCTACAACTGCGGACGCGACCAGCGCCTCGAGCAGCTATGGGGTCCCGAGTACACATCATCCGAAGCCGGGCATTAGTTAAAGCATTTCCCGGAAAGTGGACACCGGTTTTCCGAAAGGAAATGCGCTCTAGACTTGCTCTAGACTTGCTCTAGATTCATTCTCAGAGGTGGAACATGCGACGACGCGACATCTTGCTGGGAGGGGCCGGGCTGATCGGCATCGCGGCCCTTGTCGAGCTCCTGCCGTCCGCCAGCGAGGCGGGCGGCGAGACGTTCGAGGTGGCCAAGAGCGAGGCCGAGTGGAAGAAGGCGCTCGACCCAGAGCAGTTCCGCGTGCTGCGCCAGGAGGCGACCGAGCGGCCGTTTTCCAGCCCGCTCAACGACGAGCACCGCCGCGGTGCATTCCACTGCGCCGGATGCGATCTGCCGCTGTTCAGCTCCGATACCAAATTCGACAGCCACACCGGCTGGCCGAGCTTCTATGCGCCGATCGAGGATGCGGTCCGGCAGCGATCGGATTTCAGCCTGCTGATGCGCCGCGAGGAGGTGCATTGCCGGCGCTGCGGCGGCCACCTCGGCCACGTCTTCAACGACGGCCCGGCGCCGACCGGAAAGCGCTACTGCATGAACGGCGTGGCGCTGCGGTTCGTGCCGGCGGCCGGCCCGACGAATTCGTAAACCTGGCTCACAGCCCGTAGCGCGCCCACAGGGCGCGCGCCTCGAACGCCGAAAGGATCTCGTCGGCGAAGCCGGGGCGACCGAACGGATCGAACGAGAACCCGATACCGGGTTTGGCGCGGCCGAGCCAGCCGCGCTCGCCGGTCACCAGCGGGGTGTCGACGTCCTCGCCGTAGCGCTCGCGCAGGGTCGAGTGCAGATCGCCGGTCCGGTCGGCGAGCCCGAGCTCGACCGCGCGGCTGCCCACCCAGTATTCGCCGGAGAACAGATCGGGCTCGGGGCCGGTAAGCGCCGGGCCGCGGCGCTCCTTGACCAGCGCGATGAAGCCCGCATGGATCTCCTTCTGCAGCGCCTTCAGCCGTGCCACGTCGTCGGGATTCTCCGGCAGGAACGGATCGAGCGTCGCCTTGCGCTCGCCCGCCGTGTAGAGCCTGCGCTCGATGCCGAGCTTCTCGATCAGGCCGGTGAATCCGAACGAGCCGCCGACCACGCCGATCGAGCCGATGATCGAGGCGGGATCGCAGATGATCTCATCGGTGGCGCAGGCGATCATGTAGCCGCCCGAGGCCGCCACGTCCTCGACGAAGCACAGCACCGGCAGCTCGTTCTCCTCGGCGAGCTGGCGGATGCGGCGGAAGATCAGATGCGACTGCACGGCCGAGCCGCCGGGCGAGTTGATCACCAGGGCGATCGCCTTGGCGTTGCGCCACGTGAAGGCACGCTGCAGCGGCCGCGCCACCGAGGAGATCGTCAGGCCCGGCCGCAGCGGCGTCGACAGGCCGATGACGCCGGAGAGCCGGACCACCGGCACTACCGGGATGTCGCTGCGAAGGCGCCGCGGCAAGAGCCGGCGCGCCCCCTTGAGGAATCGTTCCGTCGTCATCGGTTCGGCCATGGAGCTCAGATAGGCCCTCGACCGCGAACTCTCAAGACGGGCGGCCGGTTGGCGCGCGCGACTTCCGCGACGGCCACCCGGTGCTACGCCTTCATCAGATTGCGGAACCAGTTGATCAGCCTGCGGAACCAACCCTCCCCGGCGGCGGGCGGGGCTTCCGCCACCGCGGAGGCGGCAGGCGCCGCGACCGGCTTGGGCGCCGGGGCCACGGCCTCGCTGAACTTGTCGAAGAATTCGCCGGCGAGCTTCTTCGAGGTGGCGTCGATCAGACGCGAGCCGAGCTGGGCGAGCTTGCCGCCGATCTGCGCCTTCACCTCATAGGTGAGGTTGGTGGCGGCGGCGCCGTCCGGCTTGAGGTGCACCTTGGCGCTGCCCTTGGCGAAGCCGGCGGCGCCTCCCGAGCCCTCGCCGGTGATCGTGTAGCTGTTGGGCGGATCGAGATCCGACAGCACCACCTTGCCGGTGAACGACGCCTTCACCGGGCCGACCTTGAGCGTGACCTTGGCGTTCATCTCGGTGTCGGACACCTTCTCGATCGACTGGCATCCGGGGATCGCTTGCTTGAGCACCTCGACGTCGTTGAGCGCGGCCCACACCTTGTCGCGCGGCGCCTCGATGTGCTGGGTTCCGGTCATGTCCATGGCAATTCACCTGCTAAAAGAAATCATCCAGGCCTATCGATAGGCGCCCGCGCCGGCCTTGTCACGTCATCGCCCGGCCGCGCGGATGGCCGCCGCGGCGTACCGCCACGATCTCGGCGAGGATCGACACCGCGATCTCGTCCGGCGTGATGGCGCCGAGGTCGAGGCCGGCGGGAGCCCTGAGGCGCGCCAGGCGGCCGGGCGCAACCCCGCGGGTCGCCAGCCTGGCCTTCAGGGTCTCGGCCTTCTGCCGGCTGCCGACGAAGCCGACGTAGTCGGCCTCCACCGCCAGCGCTGCCTGCAGCGCCGCCTCGTCGCCGCGTCCCTGGGTCGAGACCACCACGAAGCGCGCGCCCTCCTCGTCGACCGGCAGGGCGAACCCCTGGATGCGGCGGTCGGCCTCCGCAAAGGCGCCCTGCTCGGCCTCCGGGGCGCATACCGTGACGGCGAAGCCCACCCGGCGGCCGAGGTCGGCGATCGCCACCGCGACCGGGCTCGATCCGCACACCACGATCTGCGGCCGCGGCAGCACCGGCTCGACGAACACGTCCATGGTGCCGCGGCTCGGGCACATGTTGTCGGCGAAGCGCACGCCGGCGCGCTCCTGCCCGCCGTGCAGGCCCTGCTCCTGCAGCACGTCGGGCGGCTGCACCGAGACCAGCCGCGGCCGTCCGTCGACCAGCGCTTCCCGCGCCGCCTTGAGCACCGCGGCGCGGGCGCAGCCGCCGCCGATCCAGCCCTCGGAGACGCTGCCGTCGGGCCGGATCACCGCCTTGGCGCCGGCCTTGGCGGCGGTCGCCGCGACGGTGCGCACGACGGTCGCCAGCGCGAACGGCTCGCCCTTCTGCTTCATGTCGGAGATGAGATCGAGAATGTCGGTTGCGCGCGTCATCGGATTCTCACCACGTCGGATCGCCGCCATCAAGATCTCGGCCCATCAGATCCTGGCCCATCAGATCCTGGTCCATCAGATCCTGGCCCATCAGATTTTGGCCAGGTACGGTTCGAGCGCCGCCAGGCTGTCGAGATTGTGCGCCGGCGCGAACAGGTCGACGAACGGCAGCGCCGCCTGCATGCCGCGCGCGTCCGGCGTATAACCGTCCCAGCCGATCAGCGGATTGAGCCAGATGATGCGCTTGCAGCGCCGCCGCAGCCGCCGCATCTCGGCGCCGAGCTTTTCCGGCGGCCCGGTGTCGTAGCCGTCGGATACGATCATCACCGCGGTGCGCGAGTTGATCACGCGCTTGGCGTGCCAGCGATTGAACGTCGCCAGGCTCTCGCCGATGCGGGTGCCGCCGCCGATTCCCTGCGCCATCAGCGACAGCCGGTCGACGGCGCGGGCGACGTCGCGGTCGCGCAGCGAGTCCGAGACGTGGGCGAGCCGGGTGTGGAACACGAAGGCCTCGGCCTCGCGGAAGGCGTCGACGATGCCGTGCAGGAAGCGCACGAAGAACGCCGTGTACAGGCTCATCGAGCCGGACGCGTCGAGCAGCATGACGAGGCGCAGCGGCTTGATCTTGCGCCGCCGCCACACCAGGTCGACCGGCGTGCCGCCGTGGGAGACGCTGCGGTGGATGGTGCGGCGCAGATCGAGCTGGCGCCCGCGCCGATGCGCCCGCCGCCGCCGCACCAGCCGCGCCCGCATCCGCCGCGCCAGCCGCCCGGCGAGCGCATGGGCCTCGGCGACGTCGCGCGGATCGACCATGTGGCGGACATCGAGCGCCGACAGCGTCTCGGCGCGCGAGGCGCCCTCGCGCCGGCCGCGGCCATCGGCCGGGTTGTCGTGGTCGGGTCCGTCGCGGCGCTCGACGTGATCGGGCGCGCCGGGGGAGCCGGCCGGCGCGCCGGCCTCGGCGAGGCGGCGCAGCGAGGCCCGGCTCTCGCTGGCGGCTCCGGAGATTTTCTGCACGCTGCGGATGCCGCGGCCGCGCCACCAGGCATCGAAGATCTCGTCGAAACGCTGCCAGTCCGAGCGGGTGGCGCAGAACAGCGCGCGCAGCGCCGCCTCGAGCAGCGCCGGCCGCGCCGCCGCCGGCGACGCCAGGATGGCGAGCGCGTCGCGGGTCTCGGCGAGCCCGACCGCAAAGCCGTTCTGCCGCAGCGTGGCCGCAAAGCCGGCGAGCCGCCGGCGGGCGGCGGCGCCGATCGGCTCCGGTGCGGCGGCGCTCATGCCACCTTCCCGATGAGCCGGTCGGTCACCTCGCGGGAGAGGCGCGCGCGGTCCTCGTGGGTCTTGATCAGGCAGATCAGCGTCTCGTGCAGGATCTCCGGCTCCTGGCGCAGGTCGTGGACCGCGAGGCCGGCCAGCGTCGCCGCCCAGTCCAGCGTCTCGGCGACGCCGGGGATTTTTCTCAAGTCCTCCTTGCGGATCGCCGCCACCATGCGGGAGATCTGCAGCGCCAGTGCGGTGTCGATGTCGGGCAGCCGGGTGACGATGATGCTCGCCTCGCGGTCGACGTCGGGGAAGTCGACGTAGTGATAGAGGCAGCGCCGGCGCAGCGCGTCGGAGAGCTCGCGGGTGGCGTTGGAGGTGAGCACGACGCGGGGGATCGACCGCGCCGTAATGGTCCCGAGCTCCGGGATGCTGATCTGGAAGTCGGACAGGAGCTCGAGCAGAAACGCCTCGAACTCCTCGTCGGCGCGGTCGACCTCGTCGACCAGCAGCACCGGCGGGGTGTCGCGGCGGATGGCGGCGAGCAGCGGGCGCTCGAGCAGGTATTTTTCCGAGAAGATGTGCTCCTCGATGCGGTCGGCGTCCTCGCCGGCGCCTTCGCGCGCCTTGATCGCCAGCAGCTGGCGCTGGTAGTTCCACTCGTAGAGCGCGGCGTTCTGGTCGAGGCCCTCGTAGCACTGCAGGCGGATCAGCTCGCAGCCGTGCACCGCGGCAAGCGCCTTGGCGACCTCGGTCTTGCCGACGCCGGCCTCGCCCTCGAGCAGCAGCGGCCGCTTGAGGAAGTCCATCAGCCACAGCGCGGTCGCCAGATCGCGATCCGCGATGTAGCCGGCGGCGGCGAGCCGGTCGGAGATTTTTTCCCGCGTGAAGGTCATCAGTGGATAGATAGTTGAACCCCGCACTCACCCATGCAGGCCGAGCTTTTCGGCCACCGTCCAGGTGCGCCAGTGGTCGTGCGGCATCGCGATGTGGGTGCTGCCGAGGAACTTGAAGGCGTCGTTGACCGCGTTGGCGAAGCACGGGACGCCGCCGACGTTGGGGCTCTCGCCGACGCCCTTGGCGCCGATCGGATGGTGCGGCGACGGCGTGGTGGTCCAGTCGGTCTCCCACTTCGGCGTCTCCACCGCGGTGGGCAGGAAGTAGTCCATCAGCGACGGGCCGGTGAGGTTGCCGACCTCGTCGTAGCGGATCTCCTGGCCCATCGCGATGCCGAACGCTTCCGTCAGGCCGCCGTGGATCTGGCCCTCGATGATCATCGGGTTGATCCGCGTGCCGCAGTCGTCGAGCGCGTAGAACCGCCGCACCTTGGTCTCGCCGGTGTCGACGTCGACGTCGACCACGCAGATGTAGGCGCCGAACGGATAGGTCATGTTCGGCGGGTCGTAGTAGCTCACCGCCTCCAGCCCCGGCTCCATGCCGGGCGGCACCCGGTTGTAGGCCGCCCAGGCGAGCTGGCTCATCGTCTTGAACTGCTCGGGATTGCCCTTGACGCGGAAGCGGTCGACGTCCCACTCAAGATCGCCCTCGTGCACTTCGAGCATGAAGGCGGCGATCATCTGCGCTTTCGCCTTGATCTTGCGCGAGGCCATCGCGATCGCGGCGCCGGCGACCGGCGTCGAGCGCGAGCCGTAGGTGCCGAGCCCATAGGGCGCGGTGTCGGTGTTGCCCTCCTCGACCATGATGTTGTCGGCAGGGAGCCCGAGCTCGGTCGCGATGATCTGGGCATAGGTCGTCTCGTGGCCCTGCCCTTGCGATTTTGTG
>JBEKZK010000194.1:0-7508 GCA_049509935.1 Xanthobacteraceae bacterium
TCGGCCGGCAGCTCGATGATCCGGTTCTCGCTCTTGACGGTATCGTAGACTGCCACCTGAACCATGGGATGGGCCTTCTTGATGCCCAGCCCGACGGCGGCGGCCTCTTCGAAGGTGGTGTACGACTCCTTGGTCTGGCGATCCACCTGGAGCCGGAAAGGGCCTCTTTCAGGCCGCCTGCGCTGCCCGAACTGCTCCGCGGGTTCCTGCGGATCCGACCGCTTGGCATTGACCTTGATCTCTACTCGCGCCATTCGACGAAACTCCATGTGTGATCGAAGATTCCGGCAGGAATGGCGGCGCTCGCGTGGCGAGGCCGCCGTGCCGGCAGCGTGACCATCCCACATTCGCGACCTCGAAGCCATGCACAGCGATCGGGACGGATCGGATGACCCACGCTCACTGCACGGCGCGCAGGCGCGGCTCGGCTGCGGCGGGCTGCTTCGACAGCGCCCGGCGCGAGTCTTCCAGCATCCGGCCGGGAATGTCCTCCTCGGGCATCGGGCGGCCGAAATAGAAGCCCTGCATCTGGTCGCCGTCGATGTCGCGGACGAACTGCGCCTGGTTGCCGTCCTCGACGCCCTCCACGGTCACGCTCATGTGCAGCGCGTGCCCGAGGTCGGTGATCGTCTTGATGATGGTCTCCACGCTCTTGTGGCGCGTGTCCAACCCCTGCATGAAGGTACGATCGATCTTGATCTTGTCGAACGGGAAGCGCCAGAGGTAGCTGAGACTGGAGTAGCCGGAGCCGAAATCGTCCATGACGATGGCGACCCCGAGCGCCTTCAGCTGGTGCAGCTCGCCGATGATGGCGTCGGTGTCGTGCAGCAGCAGGGACTCGGTGATCTCGAGCTCGAGCCGGCCCGGCGCCAGGCCGGATTCGGCGAGCGCCGCCGCGACCGTGTCGCACAGTCCGCTGCCGTCGAACTGGGACGGCGACAGATTGACCGCGATAGTGAGGTGCTCGGGCCACGGCGCGGCGCTCAGGCACGCCTTGCGGATGACCCAGGCGCCGATCTTGCCGATCAGGCCCATCTCCTCGGCGACCGGGATGAAGGTCGCCGGCGGGATCAGGTCGCCGTCCTCGCCGCGCATCCGCAGCAGCGCCTCGAAGCCGGTCACGCTCGACCCCGATGCGTCCACCAACGGCTGGAAGTACAGGTGGAAGCCCTCGTCCTTGACCGTGGCGCGGATACATCGCTCGAGTGACAGGCGCGCCTGCAGTGCAGTGTCCATGTCGGGCGTGAAGAAGCTCGCGCAATTTCGCCCGTCCGCCTTGCTCTTGTACAGCGCGAGATCGGCGCTCTTGAGCAGCCGCTCCGCATCGTTGCCGTCCTGCGGCGCGAGCGCGATGCCGATGCTCGCCGACGTCGCGATGTCGTGACCTTCGATGGGGAACGGCTTCGCCATCGCGGCGAGAAGGCGCTGCGCCAAGCCCTCGGCATCCGATCGGTCGCCGATGGTCTGGACCACCGCGAATTCGTCACCGCCGAGACGGGCGACAATATCACTGGACCGGGTGCTCGCGCGCAGCCGTTCCGCCATCAGCTTGATCATGGTGTCGCCGCCCTGGTGCCCGAGCGTGTCGTTGACCTCCTTGAAACGATCGAGGTCGAGATAGTGCACCGCGATCTCGGCGCCGACGGCCGCGGCCTGGATCAGCGTCTCATTCAGACGCTCGGTCAGATGAACCCGGTTCACCAGCCGGGTCATGCCGTCGTGCTTGGCGAGGAACATCAGCTCGTCATCGGCATGCTGCTTCTCCCTGGTCCGCCGATACCACGCCGCGGCCGGAACGACGAAGGCGAGGGCGGTCAACAGACAGAGCGAGCCGGTCGCGAGAAGAAACGTCTGCGAGAACCGGTCGCGGTTCTTGGTCTCGTCGAGGAACGCCGCGACCGCGGCGATTGGCCGCCCGTCGACCAGCACCGGCATGTAGGCCTCGGCGAGGAATGACGGATCCACGGCCGTCGTGCCATCGCGCACCGCCACGATCGGCTCCATGGATCGGATCGCGCGGGCCGCGTCGGCGTTGAATTCCGATACGTCGACGAGGGCGGTGCCGTGGCGATCGGATACGAGCTGGGAATAGCCTTCGCGATTGAAAATCTCGAAACGGAAGACCGAGCTGTTCTCCTGCGACCACTGGAAGAAGGTCATGCTCGCCCGCGACGGCTCCTCGCCGCCACCGATCTGCTCCAAGTCCTTTACGCTGAACGTGACGTAGCGTGCCCAAGCCCTGGCGTCGTCGGTGGCATCCTCGTACAGCAGATGGTCGGTGGTCAGCTTGACGGCCGTCATCGTCGCGCCGATCAGGGCGAGAAGAATCAGGACGATCAAGGTGACGGTCCGATAGATCCGCATTGGGCCCGCGCCACGACGTTGGGATCTATGAGTGTTAGGACGTAAACATTTATATTCGGTTGGGGATCGCCGCGACGGTCCGGCAAATGCCCGGCATAAGTACTCTCCCTGACGGGTGATGTCCCGAGCGGTCGTGGCGCGGGCGCCGGGCACGCGACCGTGCGGGGCTTGTGGCCGCCTCGATCGCCATCAGTGCTCTTCCGATGATCGGATCCTGGCGAGCTCGGCCTCGACCGCCGTCAGGAGCTCGCGGTTGTGTGGGCTGCTCGCGGCGAATTCGTCGATCACCGTCTTGAATGCCGCCTGCGCGCGCTGCTGGTCGGACGGTGACGGAAAGGTCACCCTGTGCTTGGCGTCGGCTTGCAACTGCTCCAGGATCTTGCTGTCGTTGCTCTGCTCGAGCGGGATATAGCGCGCTGCCACCCATTCGCCGCTATATTTGCGGATCACCTCCTGCACAGCGGCGGGCAGCCTGTCGAAGGATTTTCGGCTCATCAGCAGGGCGACCGGCACCGAGCTGATTCGCAGGAGGTAGTGATTGGTCGCAATGCGCCTGATCCCGAAATCGCCGGTGCGCGCCGGGGTGGCCGTGGTGGCGTCGATCCTGCCGCCGCCGAGCGCCTCCGCGGCCTGGGTGATCGGCATGACGACCGGAATCATGCCGAGCTTCTCCAGCGCGGCGGCCTCGGTCGCGGTGGTGGCGCGGACCCGCCGCCCCTGTAGGTCGTCCAGACCGGACACCGGTGCGCGCGAGTGGATGCTCTCGGGCTCGAAGGCGGTCGCGCCGATCACCACGAATTCGTCGTATCCCGTGAGCCGATGGGCGGCAATGAGCCGGGTATACACCAGGGTCGCCTCGCTGAGATCCCGATACAGGCCCGGAAGCTCGATCACCGGGGTATCGGGAAAGCGATCCGGTGACGCCGAGGGAAGGACCCAGGAGAAGTCGGCGACGCCGTCGAGGACCATCTGCGGCTGCTGGGCCCAGGTCCCGCCGAGGGATCCGCTCAGATAGACCTCGATTTCGGCGACGCCCTTGGCCTCCTCGTTGACCTTGTCGACGAACGGCTGGATCGCGGCACGATAGTCCACCGAACGGTCCGACGTCAGAAACCCGAGCTTGAGCCTGGTCGGCTCCGCCGTGGCCGCAACAGGAAGCAACGCGCAGGCGGTGATCGCACACCGCAGCCAAGGTCTCAGCATGGGCTCTCCGTCCCGACTCGCTCTAGTGCACCGATTCCGAAGTTCGCATCACTTGGCGACATCCTCTGGTGCGAACTTCGGAATCCAGAGGTGCACTAGCAAGTCTATGATTCTAGTGCGGCTTTTGGGATTTGAAGTTCCTATGACGAGCGTGCCGCACATCTGATAGGAACTTCAAATCCGCCGCACTAGACCGACAGGGTTGCGTTTTGGTTGCACGCTTTGTCGTCCGGGCGACAATGCGGGCATCTACTTACGCAAGCCAGCGCCGCGCCACCGTGGTGGCGGCTGCGGCGATGGAGCGGAGGCCCACGACCCTCCGGCCGCCGTCGCCTATATGTCCGACGTCGATCGTCGAATTCCCCAATCGGCTGACCGGGCAGGCGGCGGTCTCGTCACCGCGGGCGAAGCCCGGGGCGGCCGCCTTTCGGCTTCCGGCGAACGCGACGGCCCGCTATATCGCCCACTCGGCCGCGCGGCGGCAGCATCGGAGAAAGACCCATGAGCGCGGTGGAGACGCCGGCGGTGGAGGCGGGGCGCGACTTCATCCGCGACATCATCCAGGCCGACCTCGACGCCGGTCGGCACACCGGCGTGGTCACGCGGTTTCCACCCGAGCCCAACGGCTACCTCCACATCGGGCACGCCAAGTCGATCTGCCTCAATTTCGGGGTGGCGGAGGAGTTCTCCGGCCGCTGCCACCTGCGCTTCGACGACACCAACCCAACCAAGGAGGAGCAGGAGTACATCGATGCGATCGAGCGCGACGTGCGCTGGCTGGGCTTCGACTGGGGTCCGCACCTCTACTACGCGTCGGACTATTTCCAGCAGCTCTACGACTGGGCCGAGTTGCTGATCCGCAACGGCCGCGCCTACGTGGACGACCAGTCGCCGGAGGAGATGCGGGCGGCGCGCGGGACGCTGACCGAGCCCGGGCGCGACAGCCCGTACCGCGACCGGCCGGTGGAGGAGAACCTCGACCTGTTCCGACGCATGCGCGCCGGAGAGTTTCCCAACGGCGCCCGCGTGCTGCGCGCCAGGATCGACATGGCGGCCGGCAACATCAACCTGCGCGACCCGGCGCTGTTCCGCATCCTGCACGCGAGCCATCCGCGCACGGGCACCGAGTGGTGCATCTATCCGAGCTACGATTTCGCCCACGGCCAGTCGGACGCGATCGAGGGCGTCACCCATTCGCTGTGCACGCTCGAGTTCGAGGACCATCGGCCGCTCTACGACTGGTTCCTGGACAACCTGCCGGTGCCGTCGCGTCCGCGGCAGTACGAGTTCGCCCGGCTCAACCTCGCCTACACGGTGCTATCCAAGCGGGTGCTCACCGAGCTGGTGCGCGGCGGCCACGTGGCGGGCTGGGACGATCCGCGCATGCCGACCCTCGCCGGTCTGCGCCGCCGCGGCGTCCCGCCCGAGGCAATCCGCGATTTCGTCCGCCGGATCGGCGTCGCCAAGGCCAACAGCGTGGTCGAGATCGGGCTGCTCGAATATTCGATCCGCGAGATCTTGAACCGGACCGCGCAGCGGCGCATGGCGGTGCTGCGTCCGCTCAAGGTGGTGATCGAGAACTTTTCCGCCGACGCCGGCGAGGAGCTCGAGGCGGTCAATCATCCGGACGATCCGGCCGCCGGCACCCGGCGCATCCGCTTTGCGCGCGAGCTCTGGGTCGAGCGCGACGATTTCATGGAAAACCCGCCGAAGAAGTTCTACCGGCTGTCGCCCGGACGCGAGGTGCGGCTGCGCTACGGCTATTTCATCACCTGCCGCGAGGTCGTGAAGGACGCGGCCGGCGAGGTCGTCGAGCTGCGCTGCACCTATGATCCTGCAACCCGCGGCGGCAACGCTCCCGACGGCCGCAAGGTGCAGGCGACCCTGCACTGGGTGGCGGCGGCCGATTCGCTGCCGGCGGAGATCCGCCTGTACAATCAGCTGTTCACGCGGCCCGATCCGGACGCCGCCGATTTCGCCCGCGACCTCAACCCGCAGTCGCTCGAGGTGCTGACCGGCTGCCGCGTCGAGGCGGCGCTCGGTGCCACCGCGCCGGGCGTCGTCGTGCAGTTCGAGCGCCAGGGCTATTTCTGCCTCGACCCGGACTCGCGGCCCGACCGGCTGGTGTTCAACCGGACCGTCGGCCTGCGCGACAGCTGGGCCAAGGTGCAGACGAGGCCATAGGCCTGCGACGGATCGGGCTCGTCGCAGGCCGACCGCAAGGCGCTGGCGCTTCCGGGCTTCGAGCATCCGTAGACTGTGAGCCGCCGGCGAGCGCGATGCGCCACGGGTCGGGTCCGCGACCGGCGGACCCGACCCGGTTGCCTCAGTGCTACTTGCTCATGTTGTCCTTCGCCATCGAGTCCTTCCCCATGGTGTCCTTCTTCCCCATGGTGTCCTTCTTTTCCATCGTGTCCTTCTTGGACATGGTGTCCTTGGACATGGTGTCCTTGGTCATCTTGTCCTTGCTCATCGCGTCCTCGGCGCGGGCGGCCGGCGCGAAGGCGAGGCCGAGCGACACGGCGGCAGCGCAGATGGCGAGCACGGTGCGGTTGCGAGCGGTCATTGGCGGATCCTTTTTTCAACAATGTTTCGGACGTCGACTGTCGCCGGCGTCATCCTCCCATTCGCTCGAGCACCGGCCGGGTTACATGCCGGCTCGGTTTTTTTCGCCGGTCGTGACAGCGAATCTTGCGCGCTTCGACGCTCAACCTTCGAGGAAGCGGTCGGCGAGCACGCGGTTCGCCGCGACGACGGCCGCAATGGCAATGATGTGAACGATAATGTCGGTCGCCGCCGCGTCATAAGGATGAAAGAAATTGAGCAGCGTGGCGGCTGCCGCCGCTACCGCGACCCCGCCGACCGCCGCGGTCAGGCCCGGCTGCAACGGGCAGGCGCGCCGCAACATCACGAAAAGTGCGACCGACAACGGAATCGACAGACCGACGATGAACAGGAAACAGTCCTTCGCCTCTGCGAGCGAGGCATCGTGGGTTCCCGGCACGAGCCAGGATCGCAGGCAGCCCAGGCCGCTGGCGCCCACCCACATCAGCACACCGGGTGCCGGCAGCACGGCCCACATCGGTTTGCGGTCCGGCAGGCTGAGCTCGAACGCCGCGATGGCCGCAAGCCCGGCGGTCAGCGTCGAGCCGGTCACGGCAAGCCACAGGTCGGGGGCCGCGATCAGCCGTTGCGCCACGGCGGAGAGGTCGGAAAAGCAGGCGAGAGCCGCCGCAATGGCGGCGACCAAGCCGAGCCAGACCGCGGCCCGCATCGCCGGAGGTCGCAAGCGCTCGACCGGCGTCAGGTCCTCCGCGAGGCTCCGGATCAGCCGTTCGTGCGGATCGCCTCGACCGACCTCGGTCATGCAGGTCACTCCGTTGCGCCGAGGCGGGCGCGCAAGGTCTTCAGCGCGCGGTGCAGGCTCACCTTGAGCGATCCCTTGGTGCGGCCGGTCATCGTGGAGGCTTCGTCGAGGGACATCTCCATCAAGGCGAGATGCTCGAGGGCTTCGCGCTGGGCCTCCGGCAACTCGGCGATCGCGCTTCCCAGCAGCTTCGTCCGACCGGCGAGCTCCCGATGCGGCGCAAGGTCGGCCGCGGGGTCGCAATGTGCGTCGTAGGCCAGCGGTGCATGAACCTCGCGCCGATCCACGCGGCCGTGGCGCCGCAGGGCGTCGATGGCCCGGCGCTGCGAGATCGTGCTGAGCCAGCCGACGAACGAGCGGGCGGGATCATAGGTCTGGCGAGCACGGTGCACGGTCAGCAGGACCTCCTGTACGACGTCCTCGAGACGGCTGGCCGGCACGCCCTGCCGCCGCGCAACTCGCAGAATGAGCGTCACGCACTCCCGCAACAATGTTTCATATGCAGTGCGGTCGGCGCTCTGCGCGACGGACATCCGGGCCGACCACCGCCGATCGGTCTCGGGATTCGTGCTGT
>JBEKZK010000195.1:0-7480 GCA_049509935.1 Xanthobacteraceae bacterium
GAGCACGGAGACACCTTCCACGAGCGCCATCTGGCGTTCGAGAGCTGGGACACTCTCGCCCGCGTCCTGACGGGAAAGCGGATGGAGCTGCTGCACTACGTCCGCCGGCACGAGGTGACCAGTGTGCGGGCGCTGGCGAAGGCCCTTGGGCGCGACTACAGCAATGTCCATGCGGACGTTCAGGCTCTCACGGCAGCAGGGCTTCTCGACACCGCCGACGGAGGCATTCAGGCTGACTACGATGTGATCGAGACCAAGATCGCGATTTGAGATCACGAGCCATGAGCAGCAGCACGCCGGACTCAACAACGCCGCGGGCGGACGCCGGTCACGCGCCGGCGTCCTCCGTCTCCCGATGCCGCGCGGCGATCAGTGCGCCAGCGCCGCCAGCAGCAGCAGCGCCACGATGTTGGTGATCTTGATCATCGGGTTGACGGCAGGTCCGGCCGTGTCCTTGTAGGGATCGCCGACGGTGTCGCCGGTGACCGCCGCCTTGTGGGCCTCCGAGCCCTTGCCGCCGTAGTGCCCGTCCTCGATGTACTTCTTGGCATTGTCCCAGGCGCCGCCGCCCGACGTCATCGAGATGGCGACGAACAGGCCGGTGACGATCACGCCGAGCAGCATGGCGCCGACCGCCGAGAACGCCGCCGACTTGCCGGCCACGCCCTGGCCGGCGACGAAATAGATGACGACGTAGACGAGCACCGGGGACAGCACCGGCAGCAGGGACGGGATGATCATCTCCTTGATCGCCGCCTTGGTCAGCAGGTCGACGGCGCGGCCGTAGTCGGGCTTGTCCTTGTAGGTCATGATGCCGGGCTTCTCGCGGAACTGCCGGCGCACCTCCTCGACGATGGCGCTGGCCGCCCGGCCGACCGCCGTCATGCCCATGGCGCCGAACAGGTAGGGCAGCAACCCGCCGAACAGCAGACCCGCCACCACGTACGGGTTGTTGAGCGAGAAATCCGGCGTAACCCCCTTGAAGAACGGAATTTTGTCGGAGCTGGCGATAAAGAACTTCAAGTCCTGATTATAGGCCGCGAACAGCACCAGCGCGCCGAGGCCGGCGGAGCCGATGGCGTACCCCTTGGTGACCGCCTTGGTGGTGTTGCCGACCGCGTCGAGCGCGTCGGTCGACTTGCGCACCTCCTTGGGCAGCCCGGCCATCTCGGCGATGCCGCCGGCATTGTCGGTCACTGGGCCGAAGGCGTCGAGCGCCACCACCATGCCGGCGAGCGCCAGCATGGTGGTCACCGCGATGGCGATACCGAACAGGCCAGCAATGCCATATGTGGAGAGGATCCCGGCGATGATCACGATCGTCGGCAGCGCGGTCGACTCGAGCGACACCGCCAGGCCCTGGATCACGTTGGTGCCGTGACCGGTGACCGAGGCCTTGGCGATCGACTGGACCGGGCGGAAATTGGTGCCGGTGTAGTACTCGGTGATCCAGATGAGGAGGCCGGTGACCACGAGGCCGGCGAAGCCGCAGATGAACAGTTGCCAGCCGGTATAGTCGACTCCGGCGATCGGCCCGAAGCCGATCAGATAGTAGGTCACCAGCGCGATGCCGCCGAGCGAGAGCACTGCCGTCGCCAGAAAGCCCTTGTACAGCGCGCCCATGATCCACTGGCTGGGGCCGAGCCGCACGAAGAACGTGCCGATGATCGAGGTCAGGATGCAGATGCCGCCGATCGCCAGCGGAAGCGTCATCATCCGGGACAGGGTATCCGCGCCGGCGCCGCCGAAGAAGATCCCGGCGAGCACCATGGTGCCGACGATGGTCACCGCGTAGGTCTCGAACAGATCGGCCGCCATGCCGGCGCAGTCGCCGACATTGTCGCCGACGTTGTCGGCGATCGTCGCCGGATTGCGCGGATCGTCCTCCGGAATGCCGGCCTCGACCTTGCCGACCAGGTCCCCGCCGACGTCGGCACCCTTGGTGAAGATGCCGCCGCCGAGCCGGGCGAAGATCGAGATCAGCGAGGCACCGAAGCCGAGCGCCACCAGGGCATCGATCACGAGGCGGTCGTTCGGCGCCTTGTGCAGGCCGGCGGTGAGAAACGTGAAATAGACCGAGACCCCGAGCAGCGCCAAGCCGGCGACGAACATGCCGGTGATCGCGCCCGACGTGAAGGCGAGCTTGAGGCCCGCCGCCAGCGAGGTGGTCGCCGCCTGGGCGGTGCGCACGTTGGCGCGCACCGAGACGTTCATGCCGATGAAGCCCGCCGCCCCCGACAGCACCGCCCCGATGGCGAAGCCGAGCGCCACCAGCCAGCCGAGAAAGTAGCCGAGGAGCAGGAAGATGACGACGCCGACACCGGCAATCGTGGTGTACTGGCGCTTGAGGTAGGCTTGCGCGCCCTCGCGGATCGCCGCCGCGATCTCCTGCATCTTCTGGCTGCCGGCATCCGCTGCCATGACGGACTGGATGGCCCAGACGCCGTAGACGATGGCGACAAAGCCACAGCCGATGATCAACCACAATGCAGTCATGTAGAAATCCCCTCTTGCTACCACCGCGACGCGCCGCACGCGGCGACGCGCACCCCCGGCTTCGACGGTTGGCGCGGACAGTGCCAAAAAGAGCGGCGGCTCCCGCGCAATTTCCGCCATCCTGTCAAAGAGTTACCGTTAGCGGCCGCGATCGTGTCCAATTCTGACCAAGAAGCGGGCGCTGACCGGGCCGGACGAAGACGGGCGGTGTTTAGCGCGATGATCCCGCCATGTCGATATTTGCCGAAGGGTTTTCACCGATCAGAAATGACTGAACGACGGCCGCGCGAAGGCGAGCGTTCGGCCCTGCGGGTCGATGAACCGCGGAGGCGCGCCACCGGCCTCGATGCACCCGATGTCGGTCACCGCGATCGATGCGGCGGCGGCCGCCGCCCGGAACGGCGCGACCTCGGCGGGCCGAATGGCGCAGACGATCTCGTAGTCGTCGCCGCCGGTGAGCACGGTCTCGATCAATGCCGGATCGGCGGCGAGCAGCGTCCGGGCGCCGTCCGACAGCGGCACCCGGGCGACCGCGATCTCGGCGGAGCAGCCCGACGCCCGGCACAGCTTCGCCAGATCGCCGGCAAGCCCGTCGGATACGTCCATCGCGCCGCCGCCGTGCCGTCGCAAGGCTTCGGCGAGGCCGGACCGCGGATCGGGCAGCAGATAGCGCGCCAGCAGGTGGTCGCGCTCCGATGCGTGGAGCTGCAGTCGCCGGGCGGCGTCGCGGCGCAGCGCCAGGCCGAGCGCCGCATCGCCGATGGTCCCGGTGACGAGGACGCGGTCGCCGGGCTTGGCGCCGTCGCGGCGCACCATGGTGCCGGCCGGCAGCGTCCCGAACGCCGCAACCGACACCATCACCGGGCCGGGGCTGCGCACCGTGTCGCCGCCGAGCAGCGGGCAGCCGTAGCGCTCGACGTCGCCGCCGAGGCCGCTAGAGAACGCCGCGAGCCAGTCGTCGCCGATACCCGCCGGCAGCGCCAGGGTGAGCAGGAACCCCGCCGGCCGCGCGCCCTTGGCGGCGAGATCCGACAGATTGACCCGCAGCGCCTTGCGGCCGATCGCCTCCGGCGGATCGTCGGCAAAGAAGTGCACGCCGCCGATGATGGCATCGGTCTTGAGCACCACGTCGTGGCCGGGCGGCGGCGTCAGGATCGCGGCATCGTCGATGAGGTCGAAGGCGCCGGGGTCGCGCGCGAGCGGACGGAAGAAGCGCGCGATCAGCCGGTCCTCTCCCGATTCCGTGCCCGAGCTCTCTGGCGTCGGCGCCGCCATCGCGCGTCAGCCGGCAGCCCGGTTGAACTCGGCGGCGCGCAGCTGCCGGGCGAGCGCATCGAGCACCGCGTTGACCATCCCGGCCTCGTCGGGCTCGACGAACGCGTGCGCAATGCCGACATACTCCGACACCACGACGCGGGCCGGCACGTCGGTCCGATGGTCGAGCTCGAACGCGCCGGCACGCAGGATCGCCCGCAGCACCGCCTCGATGCGCTTGAGCGGCCACCCGCCGGCCAGCGTCTGATCGATCAGCGGATCGAGCCGGCGCTGCTCGCGCATGAAGCCGATCACGATCTCGCGGAAGAACGCGGCCTCGGCGGGCAGATACTGCGATCCCTCGATTTCCTGGCCCAGCCAGTGGCTCTCGAACTCGGCGAGCAGATCGTTGATCGGCGTGGCGGCGACGTCCATCTGGTAGAGCGCCTGCACGGCCGCCAGCCTGGCGGCGCCGCGGCGGTTCGCCTTGCGGACCTGCTTCTCCGGCGGGGCGGGTGGCGTCATGGCGCGCGACGCTCGAGCCGCCGCCGGATCCGCACCATGGCGAGCGCGGCGCGCGCC
This sequence comes from Xanthobacteraceae bacterium, assembly GCA_049509935.1. Lineage (GTDB taxonomy): Bacteria > Pseudomonadota > Alphaproteobacteria > Rhizobiales > Xanthobacteraceae > AP-16. Next base: position 4,333 of record JBEKZK010000195.1, read on the forward strand.
GCGTCGCCGCCCTTGTCGAGATCCTCCCTCCTGGCACGCAGCCAGGCCTGCTCCTGGGTGTCGACCGTGATGATGCCGTTGCCGATCGGAAATCGCCTGGTAACCGCAAGATCCATCAGGGCGCGGGCGGACTCGGTCGAAACGATCTCGAAGTGGATGGTGTCGCCGCGGATGACGCAGCCGAGCGCCACCGCTCCGTCATATGGATTGCCGCGGCGTTCCGCGGCATCGAGGCCGATCGCAATCGCCGCCGGGATTTCCAGCGAGCCCGGGACCGTGATGCGCTCGCAGCTCGCTCCGGCTGCCTCGAGCGCCCGCGTCGCTCCGTCGAGCAGGGCATCGGCGATGTCGTCGTAGAAGCGCGCCTCGACCACGAGGATGCGGGCGCCGGCCAGCCCGTCCTCGTCTGCACTCGCGGCCCTGCGCGGCTCCGCCATCGTGATGTCCTCGTCGAGCCCCGTCACTACCGGCGGATCGGCTGCGAGGCAAGGGAGCGGCAAGCTCAGGGCAACCGCATGTGGGGGGCGAGCCGAGCCGGGCCGCTAATCGCGCATCTCGATCAGGCGTGCCGCGTAGCGCGCCATGGTATCGACCTCGAGGTTGACCGCATCGCCGGCGCGCAGGGCCGCGAAGGTCGTGACCGCCAGGGTGTGCGGGATGATCAGGACGGAAAAAGTCTCCTCCGCGACCGTGTTGACGGTGAGCGATGCGCCGTCGAGGGCGACCGACCCCTTGGGCGCGATGAACCTTGCGAGCGGCCGCGGCGCCGCGAAGGTCAGGCGCGCCATGTCGGTCAGGTCCTCGCGCGACACCACCGCCGCGACGCCGTCGACGTGGCCGCTGACCAGATGGCCGCCGAGCTCGTCGCCGATCTTGAGCGCACGCTCGAGATTGACGCGGCTGCCGATGCGCCAACGGCCGACCGTGGTCACCGCAAGGGTCTCGGCGGCGGCATCGACCGAGAACGTCGGCTGCGGGCCGCTGCCGACCCCGACCACCGTCATGCACACCCCCGAGCAGCTGATCGAGGCGCCGATCACGATCGATGAAGGATCGTAGTGGCAGCCGATGGTCAGCCGGCTGAGGCCCTCGGCCCGCGGCTCGATGGCGGCGATCTCGCCGATGTCGGTGACGATGCCGGTGAACATGGTCAGATCCTCTCGAACAGCTCGATGCGGTCGGCGCCGACCGGCTCGATCCCGAGAGACCGGAGCCGCGGCGAGCCGGTGAGCGCCGTCAGCGGCAGGCCGGCGAGCGCCTCGATGCCGTCCCCGCCGATCACCCGTTCGGAACGCAGCAGCGCCGCCTCGTCCACCAGATCGCCCGCGATCAATGCGGCTGCGATGGTCGGCCCGCCCTCGACCATGAGCCGGGTGATCCCGCGCTCGGCGATGAGCCGCAGCGTGGCGGCGAGATCGAGTCGGCCGGGCTCGGTCGCTTCCCCGCGCAAGACGGTGACGCCCCTGCCCTCCAGCACGTGCGCGCGATCGGCCGGGGCGGATGCGGCGGCGACCACCCACACCGGCACCTCGGGGGCGCTCTGCACCAGCCGGCTGTCGAGCGGCAATCGCAAGGCGCTGTCGAGCACGATGCGCACCGGCGAGCGGCCCACCAGGCCAGGCAACCGGCAGGTCAGCAGCGGGTCGTCGGCGAGCACCGTGCCGATGCCGACCAGGATGGCGTCGCTCATCGCCCGCATCAGGTGCACGCGGTCGCGGGCCGGCTCGCCGGTGATGGCGGCCGGACGGCGCCCGGCGAGGCCGGCCCTTCCGTCGGCGGAGACCGCGAGCTTGAGCATGACGTTCGGCCGGCGATCGCGGATTCGCCTGATGTGACCGGCGTGGGCGCGGCGGGCCGCCGCGGCGCCGACGCCGACCTCGACCGTGATGCCGCTGGCGCGCAGGCGAGCATGGCCGTCGCCTGCCACCCGCGGATTGGGGTCCTCCAGCGCTGAGATGACGTGCGCCACGCCGGACGCGATGACGGCATCGGCACAGGGCGGTCCCCGGCCCTGGTGGGAGCACGGCTCGAGCGTAACGTAGAGCGTGGCGCCGCGCGCCTGCGCGCCGGCCCACGCCAGCGCCTCGGCCTCCGCGTGGGGCCGGCCGCCGGGCTGGGTCCAGCCGCGTCCCACCACGACCGGTCCGGCCGCCGAGGGACGCACCAGAACCGCGCCGACAGCCGGATTGGGCCACGCCCGGCCCAGTCCGCGGCGGCCGAGCGTCAGCGCCGTCGCCATGAAGCGGTCGTGCAGCGTCGGATCGACAGTCATGGACAGTCGCTCGGACAGATCCGGCACGGCGCGATCCCCGCCGGATCAGACGCCGTGGTTATCCAGCACGGTGCGGCAGGCCGGCTTGAGGCCGGTGCGGTGCCGCTGCAGACAGGCCAGGATGCGCTGCTGGTCCGGGTTCTGCTCCTGCACCGTCTCGGGACACAACCGCGCCACGTCCGGACGGCATGCCTTCTGCTCCTCGGGCGTCCCCTCGAAGTTGGGAAACGGCAGCGGAAGGGGAAACGGCCTGTTCTGCGCGAATGCGGACGCGCAGCAGCACGACGCAAGCACGAGCGCCACCAGCAGGGTTCTGCGAATCATGAGCTCCTCGAAGCTGTGGGGTGATCGGGGGACCACGCACCGGCAGACAACGCCTGTCAATGCGGCGCCGATGGTCATTTGCGCTCGGAGATCGGCGCCGCCAGCTCCCCACCATCGCCGGAGAGCTCGCCCAGCACGGTGCGGAAATCCTTGGCCTCGCGGAAATTGCGATAGACCGAGGCGAACCGCACATAGGCCACGTCGTCGAGCTCGCGCAGATGCTCCATGACGGTCTCGCCGATGGTCTCCGACGTGACCTCGTTCTCGCCGAGACTTTCCAGCTCGCGCACGATCTTGGACACCATGCGCTCGACCCGGTCGGGATCGACCGGCCGCTTGCGCATCGCGATCTGCACCGAGCGCACGAGCTTGTCGCGGTCGAACGGCACGCGCCGGCCGTTGCGCTTGATGACGACGAGCTCGCGCAGCTGCACGCGCTCGAAGGTGGTGAAGCGGAAGTGGCAGGCAAGGCACACCCGGCGCCGGCGAATCGCCGCCGAGTCCTCGGTCGGACGCGAGTCCTTGACCTGGGTATCGAGGCTTCCGCAGCTC
>JBEKZK010000196.1:0-7479 GCA_049509935.1 Xanthobacteraceae bacterium
GTTAATTGACAATCATGCCGCCTTATCGACGAACGATGATCGACCATCACGGCGACTTCTGGGAGATTGGTCAGGCTCACGAGACATCCCGGGTGGCAGGTGTCACGTTCCGGCCCGTCAAGCCACCTTGACGGCGCGCACCGAAGTCCCACGCAGAAGCTCGCGAATCTGCCGTCCTGGAATCGGCCTGGAGAACAGGAACCCCTGCGCTTCGTCGATATGGACGTCGTCGCGGATCAGCGCCAGCTGATCCTCCGTTTCAACGCCTTCCACCACCACCGATAGCCCGAGCTCAGCGCTCAACCGTGCCACGCCATGCAGCAGCGTCCGCGACCGCGCACTGTTCTCCAATCCGAGCAGGAACGAGCGGTCGATCTTGATCTTGTCGAACGGGAAGCTGTGGAGATAGCTCAGACTGGAGTAGCCGATGCCGAAGTCGTCGAGGGAAATCGTCACGCCGAGATCGCGAATCTGGGACAGGGTCACCCGGGTCGCCTCGGTGTCCTGGAGCAACACGGATTCGGTGATCTCGACCTCCAGCCTGGTCGCCGCCAGCCCTGTGGCCGCCAGCGCCTCGCGCACCGCACGAACGACGCTGCCGCGGCGAAACTGAATTGCCGACAGGTTCACCGCCACACTGACGTGACTCGGCCACTTCGTTGCTTCCAGGCAGGCCTTGTGCAGCACATAGCTTCCGATCTCTACGATCAATCCCATCTCCTCCGCCACCGGGATGAACTCGGCGGGAGGGATCATGCCGCGTTCGGCGTGGGGCCAGCGCAACAGCGCCTCGCAGGTGGAGATCCGTCCGGTCTTCAGGTTCAGAAGAGGCTGATAGTGCACCTCGAAGACCCCGTTGGCGAGCGCATTCCTGAGATCGACCTCGAGCTTGCGGCGCGCATTCGCCTTCGCATCCATCTCCGGCTCGAAGAACCGCCAGGCGCCGCGACCATCCGACTTGGCGCGATAGAGCGCCATGTCGGCATTCTTCAGCAGAAGGCCCGTCTGCGTTCCGTCGTCCGGCGCCAGGGCGATCCCGATGCTAGCCCCGATGACCACCTCGTTGCCGTCGATGTCATAGGGGGCCGACAGGCTCTCGATGATCTGTCTGGCGAGGGTCGCCGCGTCGTCGGAACCGGTGAGAGGAGACTGCAGGACCACGAACTCGTCGCCGCCCAGACGGGCAATGAGATCCGACTCTCTCACGATGCCGCGCAGGCGGTCGGCAACCTTGGTCAACAGAATGTCGCCGCTCGAGTGGCCGAGCGTGTCGTTGACCTGCTTGAACTGGTCCAGATCGACGAACAGAACGGCGCACGGCCCCGCGCGGCCGACCATTTTCAAGACCCGATCCATCTCGTCGCGAAAGAAGGTCCGGTTGGGGAGCCCGGTCAGCGCGTCGTATCGCGCCAGGTAGGCGATCCGCGCTTCGGTGTTCCGCTGTTCGGTGACATCGTCGAGAAGAACGACGGAGCCGCCATTGTTCATCGATCGGAACGTCAGTGCGAGCGTGCGGCCGTCACTGCTTTCGACGAACAGCGGCGCGCGGATGTCTTCCGCAAGACGATGCTCGATATCGGCGGAGATTCTGCCGATGTCGGCAACCGAAAAGATGCCTGCCCTGACGGCTTCGCGCAACAGCCGGCTGACCGGAGCGCCTGGTCGGATCGCGCTCGGATCGATGCGCAGGACCTCCGGCAGGCGCGCATTGGCGATGACGATACGCCGCTCGGCGTCCAGCATGCAGAGACCGTGCGACATGTTGTTGAGCGCGGTATCGAGCCGAGCCGCCAGAAGGCCGACGTCGCGCGTGGCGGTGACCGCTTCGAGAAAGATCTGCCGCAGACGGTCGGAAATCCCCTTGAAGCTCAGAAAAAACGGGAACAGAACGCATGCATAGACGGCGTAATAGGTCTGCTCGGTCAGCAGCAACGCCGCCAGCAGCGGCCCCCCGGCGCAGATCAGCTGTGCCCTGACCAGAAGGCTGCTGCCGAAGTTCCGTCCCGCCACGCCGATCATGTTGACCACCGTCATGGAGAAGCTCAGGAGCTGAATTTCCGGATCCGAGCTCTTGGCGAACGCGATGAGGGTCCAGATTCCGAGCAGGGCCACATAGGCCGAGGAACCGATGACGTAGCGTAATTCCCATTTCCTGATGACACGTGGATTCTTCGCGTCCTGTCCCAGCCGGCCGAACACGTACATGTCGAGGGCGCGCACGCAGGAGACCGCGGCGATCGCCGCGGTGCACAGCCAGAGCAGCGGTTCTCCGGACTTCAGAGCGGTGACCAGCGCCGCGCAGACCGTGCCAATGGCCCCCACGAGCAGCGTTCGCGGGTCGCTGAACAGCGAGCTCACCAGCGAGACGTATATCTCGCTCGGCAATTCTTCCTGGTTCCGGACTGCCGGACGCCGCATGGACATGGCTCGCAAGGGTCCCCCGTACATTGCTACCAAACTGATCGGGAACGATGAAAACTTCGTTCAACGTCGCGCCAAATGGTCTTGCGGCACCGCCGCTCGGGCCGATGCGGCCGCCTCCCGGGGCGTGCTGACGCAGCGGATTCGCGGTATCGGGCCACATCTTGCGTTCAAGGTTCGTCAACCATTTTGGTCCATTCGCGGATTCGTCCGGGCCGCGCGAGCCGTCCCGCGACGGGCGGAGCGGCTCGCGGCCGACGCGCGTGGGCGACGATCCGACCCCCCGGATCCGCCCGGCAGTCCCTCGGAATCGAAACAATTTTACCGGTTTTTCCGCACTCGTCTTAGCGACAACGTGCTTACCTCGCTCGGTTGAATGTGGGGAGGGCCAGCACGTGGATTGCACCGATCTGATGTCGCCCGTCGCCCCGGCCCCGCTGTTGCCGCGGTCGTGCGAGCTCTGCGTCAACGACGCCGGATTTCGGTCGGGCATGGCGGGCGCGTCCAGATGCCCGCTGATCGAGCGCGCGGAAGGCCATGCGCTTGCCGGGCCGGACTACCCCGACGAATGGCAGTGGGAGGCGAACGGGCTGCTCTCGTGCTCGGCGTTCGTGGCGGACGTCGGCGAGGAATAGGCGGACGTCTTCTGCAGCCCGCCTGCCGGATCGGATCATCTAATCGGATGACGGACCGCGCTGCACCCCGAGCACCGTCTCCCGCGCCGACGCCAGCTCCCGGCGAAGCCAGCGGTACCACGCCTCGAGACCTTCGCCGGTACGCGCCGAAAGGCGCACGATAGTGATGCCCGGATTGATTTGCCGGGCAGCGGCGGCGGCCTGCTCGACGTCGAACTCGACGTACGGCAGGAGATCGATCTTGTTGATGATCATCAGCCCGGCGGCGCGAAACATGTGGGGATATTTCAGCGGCTTGTCGTCGCCTTCGGTCACCGACAGGATCACCACCTTGGCCCACTCGCCGAGGTCGAACATCGCCGGGCAGACGAGGTTTCCGACGTTCTCGATCATGACCACCGAACCGGGCTCCGGTTTGAGCTCGCGCAGCCCGCGGGCGACCATGTCGGCCTCGAGATGGCACCCGGTGCCGGTGTTGACCTGAACGACCGGCGCGCCCGCGGCGCGGATGCGCGCGCCGTCGTTCGCGGTGGCCTGGTCGCCCTCGACGACGAACAGTCTCAGCTCGGCGCCGAGGTCGCGGATGGAACGTTCCAGCAATGTGGTCTTTCCCGCCCCCGGCGAGCTGACGAGATTGAGCGCGAGGATTTCCCGACCCGCAAACCAGCCCCGGTTCCGTGCGGCGAGCGCGTCGTTCTTGGCGAGAATTCGAGCCTCGAGCTCGACGACCGTCGAGCCGCCGTCCCGATGGAGGTGGCCGGGGTCGTGATGGTGATGCGATCCATCGCCGTGCTCATGACCGTGGCCGTGCCCATGATGATGATCGTGGCCATGGTCGTGACCGTGGCCATGACTGTGCCGACTGCTGTCGGCATGAGCATGCTCATGAGCACCGTCTCGGGCCGGCTCGACCGGGCCGTGCACCATCACGGTCTGGTTCCCGGTCTGGAGATCGAGGATGGTCGCCTTCGCAGCGTGTCCGCATCCGCAGTGTCCGCACATCACGCCGTCTCCTCCAGCTCCATGGTCTTGATCTTCAACTCCTCGCCCGCGAGCACGACGATCCGGCGCGAGCCGCAGCTGCACGGGGCGTAGAGCGTGTGCACGGCGAACTCCCCGCCGCAGGCGAGGCATCGTGCGCGTCCTTCGATCTCTCGAATCTCGAGCGTCGCACCGTCGAGCCCGGTGCCGCTGGCGACAACCTCGAAGCAGAACGCGACCGCCTCGGCCATCACCCCGGACAGCTTTCCGATTTCCACCGTCACACGAGACACCCGGCGCCCGCCGGCTGCATCGCCGACGATGGCGACGATGTTGCGGGTGATGCCGAGCTCATGCATGGGCGCCGTCAGCAGATCCGCGGCAATTGCTCGCCGACCAGCATGTCGACGATGCGCCGGCCGCCGAAGATGGTCCGCATGGTGACCCGGCCGGCCTCGCCGGTCGTGACCTCGCCGACGATGGCGGCGCCGCATCCGAGCGGATGCGCGCGCAGCGCCGCCAGCGCCGCCTCGGCTTCGCCGGGCGGCGCAATCACCACGATCTTGCCCTCGTTGGCGAGATAGAGCGGGTCGAGGCCGAGGATCTCGCAAAAGGCCTTGACCTGTTCGCGGATCGGGGTCTGCTCCTCGTCGATTTCGATCGCGACGTGCGAGGCGTCGGCGATCTCGTTGAGCACCGTCGCAACCCCGCCACGGGTGGCATCGCGAATGAAGCGGACGCCCGGCGCGGCGGCCAGCAGATCGGCGATCAATCCGTGCAACGGCGCGCAGTCGCTTTCGATCGGACTGTCGAGCGCCATGTCGCCGCGGGCGCCGAGGATTGCGGCACCGTGGTCGCCGAGCAGCCCGTTGACCAGAACGGCGTCTCCCGGCCGTGCCCTGTGAACGCCGAGATCGACGCCTGCGCGGATGACCCCGATCCCCGTCGTCGTGATGAAAAGCCGGTCGCAGGCACCTCTCTGGACGACCTTGGTATCGCCGGTGACGATGCGGACGCCGGCCTGTTGGGCCGTCGTGGCCATCGAGCGTGCAATCTGCCGCAGCAGGTCGATGGACACGCCTTCCTCGATGATCACCGCACACGACAGATACAGCGGAACCGCCCCGCCGACCGCGAGGTCGTTGACGGTGCCGCAGACCGCGAGCTTGCCGATGTCGCCGCCCGGGAAGAACAGCGGGTCGACCACGAAGGAGTCGGTCGAGAACGCGAGACGGTCCCCGTGAAGCGCGAGCTGCCCGAGGTCGAAGCGGGCCTGATCCTCCAGCGGCGCCAACAGCGCATGACCGAAGGCCTCGACGAACACGTCGTCGATGAGGTCCTTCATGGCCTTGCCGCCGCCGCCGTGCGCCAAGGTCACGGTGGGCACATGGACCTTGCCGAGCTGTCGGGAATGCGCGAACGGGGCGACGTTCATGCCACGGCCACGTGAGACTTGACGCCGCCATACTGGTAATAGGCCGCACACGCGCCTTCGGACGAGACCATCAGCGCGCCGAGCGGCGTCTCCGGCGTGCAGGCCGAGCCGAACACCTTGCACTGCCACGGCTTGATCACCCCCTTGAGCACCTCGCCGCATTGACAGGACTTGGGATCGGCGATCCTCACGTTGGGAATGGCGAACTTCCGCTCGGCGTCGAAATGCGCGTAGGCGCCGCGCAGCTTCACGCCCGAATGGTCGATCGAGCCGAGACCCCGCCATTCGAAGAATTCCCGCAGCTCGTAGACCCGCGACACCGCCTGGAGCGCCGGCGAGTTGCCGGCGTCGGGCACGATCCGGGCGTACTGGTTCTCGATCTCGGCGCGACCCTCCCGGATCTGCTTCAGCACCATCCAGATCGACTGCAGAATGTCGAGCGGCTCGAAGCCCGCGACCACCATCGGCCGTCGATAGAACGTGGCGATGAACTCATAGGGCGCGGTGCCGATCACCATCGACACGTGGCCGGGCCCGAGAAATCCATCGAGGTGGAGGTCGGGGCTGTCGAGAATGGCCTTGATCGTCGGGACGATCGTGATGTGATTGCAGAACACCGAAAAATTGGTGATCCCGTCGCTGTCCGCCTGCAGGATCGTCAGCGCGGTCGATGGCATCGTCGTCTCGAATCCGATGCCGAAGAACACCACCTCCCGGTCGGGGTTGCGGCGCGCGATCGCCAGGGCGTCCATCGGGGAGTACACCATGCGGACGTCGGCGCCGTCCGCCTTCGCCTGCAGCAGGCTCTTCTTCGAGCCCGGGACCCGCATGGCGTCACCGAAGGTCGTGAAGATGACGTCGGGCCGCTCGGCGATCGCTACGCAATCGTCGACGCGCCCCATCGGCAGCACGCAGACCGGGCACCCCGGTCCGTGAACCAGCTCGATGGCCTCGGGCAGCATGCCTTCGATCCCGTAGCGAAAGATCGAGTGGGTGTGGCCGCCGCAAACCTCCATGATGTGGATCGGCCGCGTCCTGGCGATGTCGATCGTCGTCACCAGGCTTTCGATCTCCCGGATCAGGATTCGGGCCTTGTCGCGGTCGCGGAACTCGTCGAGATACTTCATGCGGCGGCTCCCTTCGCGGTCGCCGAGCCGCGGTCGTCCGCGAGCAGCGTGTGCACCAGATCCCACAGAATGTGATAGGCGGCGACGTGGCATTCCTGGGTGCGGTGGATCGAGCTGGTCGGCACGATCAGACAATGATCGACCACGCCGGCCGTTCTCATCTTGCCCCCGTCACCGCCGGCGAGCCCGATCGTCGCGATGCCCATGTCCTTGGCCTTGGCGAAAGCCGCGATGAGATTCGATGAGTTGCCGCTCGTCGATATGCCGATCAGGCCGTCGCCCGCCTTGCCCTGTGCGATAATCTGGCGGACGAACACATGCTCGAAGCCGACGTCGTTGCCGACCGCGGAGATCATCGCCAGATCGGCGACGAGATTGATCGCCGCCAGCGCCGGGCGGCCGGCGGTGATCGGATGCACGAACTCGACCGCCACATGCGAGGCATCGCAGCTCGATCCGCCGTTGCCCATCGAGAACAGCCGCCCGCCGCCACGATAGACCCCGGCGACCGCCTTGGCGGCCGCCACCAGGATCGGCGCCTGCTCGGCGAAGAACCGCGCATTGGTTTCGCGCGAGTCGCGCGCCTTCTGCTCGACCGAGTAGAGCAGCGCGGCGTCGAGCTTCGCCGGCTCCTGCGGCCTGCCATGGAGGAACGGATAGAGCGCCTCGAGATCGCCTTGACTGGTCATGACGCGCCTCTCCCTGGTGCAGCGTTTCCGAAGTTCGAATCATTTCGGCGTGTAGCGTGTAGGATGGGTTGAGCTCTTGCGAAACCCATCGATGGGTTTCGCGGAATCGATCGTCTAGTTGGTCGTCGAAAGCCGCATCGCCTCGAGCTCGGCCTGCGCTTCGCCGAGCTCGGTCAGGATCCTCAGCGTCT
>JBEKZK010000197.1:0-7474 GCA_049509935.1 Xanthobacteraceae bacterium
GCCCGCGTCGCGATCGTCTGCGCCGTGTAGGTGGCGGCAATCCGCCGATCGTCCGCCGGGTTCCACACCGCATCGTCGATGCCGTTGAGAATCCCGGACAGCGCCGCGACCCGCGCCTGCAGCACCCCTTCCAGCCCCATGCCGAACTCGGGCGTGAGAATCTCGCGGCTGTAGGTCGGCGACACCGTGGTGATGCGGTCGGCGAACTGCAAGCCGGCTTTGAGATAGCTGATGGCGCCGTGATACTCGACGCCGTGAATGGCGAAGGACTCGAGCGGCAGGCCGATCGACGTCAGCAAGTACGCCGGAAACCGTCCCTGGAAGGCGATGTTGTGCACCGTCACGACGGTTCCCGGGCGGTGACCGCCCGCATAGTGCAGCAGCGCCGGCGCCAGCGCGGCCTGCCAGTCGAGGGCGTGGACGATGTCGGGCACGAAGCCCGGCACCAGGCCCTGGCCGATCCGCGCCGCCACCTGGGCGAGCGCCGCAAAGCGGAACGCGTTGTCGGGCCAGTCGCGGCGATCCGCACCGATGTAGATCTCCCCCGGCCGGTCGTAGAGATGCGGCGCGTCGAGCACGAAGAGATCGAGACCATCGGCCTTGGCGGCGATGAGCCGGGCGGTGCCGCCGAGCAGCGCCGCGAACGTCTGCACGGTATCCGCCGCGCCGAGCTTGGCGAGGACCGCCGGATAGCCGGGCACCAGCGAGCGCACGGCGACGCCTTCGGCGGCGAGTGCCAGCGGCAGCGCGCCGGTGACGTCGGCGAGCCCTCCGGTCTTGACCAGCGGATAGATCTCCGAGGTGACGGAGAGCACCTTGAGCGTCGTCATGCGGCGAGCCTGGCGATCATCGGCCGGGTGATGAGGCAGATGCCGCGATCGGTCCGGCGAAAGCGCTCGGCATCAAGCTCGGGATCCTCGCCGACCACGAGTCCCTCCGGAATCTGCACGCCGCGGTCGATGACGACGTTCTTGAGCCGCGACCAGCGGCCGACGTCGACATACGGCAGGATGACGGCGTTCTCCACGGTCGAGTAGGAGTTCACCCGCACGCCGGTGAACAGCAGCGAGCGTTTGAGCGCCGCGCCGGACACGATGCATCCGCCCGACACCAGCGAGGTAATTGCCTGGCCGCGCCGGCCGTCCTCGTCGTGGACGAACTTCGCGGGCGGCGTGATCTCTCCGTAGGTCCAGATCGGCCAGTCGCTATCGAACAGATCGAGCTCGGGCACCACGTCGGTGAGATCGATGTTGGCCTCCCAGTAGGCGTCGATCGTTCCGACGTCGCGCCAATAGGCGGCCGCCTCCGAGTGCGAGCGCACGCAGGACTTGGAGAAATGGTGCGCAACCGCCTTGCCATGGGTGACGATGTGGGGAATGAGGTCCTTGCCGAAGTCGTGGCTCGAAGTGCCGATGGCGGCGTCCCGCTTGAGCTGCTCGATCAGAAATTTGGTCTCGAACACGTAGATCCCCATGCTGGCGAGCGACACCTCGGGATTGCCGGGCATCGGCGGCGGATCCTTGGGCTTCTCGAGGAAGGAGATGATCCGGTCGCCGGCGTCGATGTGCATGACCCCGAAGCCGACCGCATCCTTGCGCGGCACTTCGAGGCAGGCGACGGTGACGTCGGCACCCTGCTCCACGTGCTGCTGAAGCATGGGCTCGTAGTCCATCTTGTAGATGTGGTCGCCGGCCAGCAGCACGATATATTTGGGGTCGTAGCTTTCGATGATGTCGATGTTCTGGTATACGGCGTCGGCCGTTCCGCGATACCACATCTCCTCGGAGACGCGCTGGCTCGCCGGCAGGATGTCGAAGCTCTCGTTACGCTCCGGCCGGAGGAAGTTCCAGCCGCGCTGAAGATGGCGGATGAGGCTGTGCGCCTTGTACTGGGTCGCCACCGCCATGCGGCGGATGCCGGAGTTGAGCGCGTTCGACAGCGCAAAGTCGATGATCCGCGATTTGCCGCCGAAATACACCGCCGGCTTGGCGCGGATGTCGGTCATCTCCATCAGCCGGCTGCCGCGTCCGCCCGCCAGCACGTAGGCCATGGCGGCGCGGGCGAGCGGGGTGCCGGCGGCGGACGTGCGGACCATGGGTTTCCTCCTCGAGTCGTTGTTGCGTGGGCAGTTGCTGTTGCCTGGATCGCGGCCGGTTGCTGATCATGGGTCGAACTGCAGATAGATCGTCGCGAGCGGCGGCACCGACAGCTCGGCACTCGCCGCAAATCCATGCGACGGTTCGGGCATTGCCGTCACGGCGCCGAAATTGCCGACGCCGGAGCCGGCATAGACGGTCGCGTCCGAATTGAGGATCTCGCGCCAGCGTCCGGCGTGCGGCAGGCCGATGCGGTAACGATGCCGGGGCGCCGGCGTGAAGTTGGCAACCACCGCCACCGGCCGGTCGTCGGGCCCGCCGCGGCGCAGCCACGCATAGACCGACTGGTCCCGATCGTCGACGATGATCCAGCGAAAACCTTCGACCTCGCAGTCGCGGGCGTGAAGGGCGGGAACGTCGCGGTAGACGCGGTTGAGATCGCGAACGAGGCGCTGCAGGCCGCGGTGCGCGTCATCGCCGAGCAGATGCCAGTCGAGGCTTGCGTCGAAGTCCCATTCGCGCGTCTGCCCGAACTCCTGGCCCATGTACAGAAGCTTCTTGCCGGGGTGCGCCCACATGAAGCCGTAGTAGGCCCGCGTATTGGCGAACCGCTGCCACTCGTCGCCGGGCATCTTGCTGACGATCGAGCGCTTGCCGTGCACCACCTCGTCATGGGACAGCGGCAGCACGAAATTCTCCGAGAACGCATAGGTCAGGCCGAACGTCATCTTGTCGTGATGCCAGCGCCGGTGCACCGGGTCGAGCGCCATGTACTCGAGGGTGTCGTGCATCCAGCCCATGTTCCATTTGAAATAAAAGCCGAGTCCGCCGCCATGCACCGGCTGCGACACGCCCGGCCACGCCGTCGATTCCTCGGCGATGGTCACGCTGTCCGGATGGGTCGCATAGACGAGCTGATTGAAGCGCCGCAGGAACGCGACGGCGTCACGGTTGTCGTTGCTGCCGTCGGGATTGGGCAGCCACTCGCCCGCCTTGCGCGAATAGTCGAGATAGAGCATGGAGGCGACGGCGTCGACGCGCAGCCCGTCGGCATGAAAGCGTTCGAGCCAGTAGAGGGCGTTGGCGACGAGGAAGTTCGAAACCTCCGAACGGCCGAAATCGTAGATGGCGGTGTTCCAGTCGGGATGGAATCCGCGGCGCGGGTCGGCGTGCTCGTAGAGCGGGGAGCCGTCGAAGCGCGCGAGGCCGTGCGGGTCGGTGGGGAAGTGCGCCGGCACCCAGTCGAGGATGATGCCGAGGCCTGCCGTGTGCGCCCGGTCGACGAAGCGGGCGAAGCCGGCCGGATCACCGAACCGCCGCGTCGGCGCGAACAGGCCGATCGGCTGATAGCCCCACGAGGCGTCGAGCGGATGTTCGCTGATCGGAAGCAGCTCGAGATGAGTGAAGCCGAGATCGACCGCGTACGGAACAAGGGTGTCGGCGAGCTCGTCGTAGGTCAGGAATCGCCCGCCCTCGCCGCGCCGCCATGACCCGAGATGCACCTCATAGGCCGCCATCGGGGCGCGGCGCGGATCACCTCGTCCGCGGCGCTCGAGAAAGGCCGCGTCGCTCCAGGTGAAGCGGTCGGTGCGTGCCACCACCGAGGCGGTCGAGGGGCGCATCTCGCCGGCAAAGCCGACCGGATCGGCCTTGAGCGGCTGCAGTCCACCGTCGGCGCCCAGGATCTCGTATTTGTAGATCGTCCCTTCGCCGACGCCCGGCGCGAAGATCTCCCACAGGCCGCTGTCGATCCGCTTCCGCATCTGGTGCAGGCGCCCGTCCCAGCCGTTGAAGTCCCCGACCACCGAGACCCGCCGGGCATTGGGAGCCCAAACGGCGAAATGCACGCCGGCGACCTGATCGTGGATCACCGGATGCGCGCCCAGGCGCTCATAGAGCTCGCGGTGGGTTCCTTCGACCAGCAGATGGTCGTCGATCTGCCCGAGCAGCGGCCCGAAGCCGTAGGGGTCGTGGAGCTGCCACGCGCCGCCGGCATTCTCGGCCGCCAGCCGGTAGGCGAAGCGGCCGCGGCGGTCCGCCGCCAGGCCCTCGAAGAACCCAGCCGGATCGCGAGGCTCCAGCCGCACGATGTCGCGGCCGTCGGCGTCGATGACGTGCACGGTCTCCGCGCCCGGCACGAAGGCGCGGACGACCGCGCCCGCCGCCGTATCGTGCAGCCCGAGCACCGCGAAGGGATCGTCGTGGCGCGCGCCGACGATCGCCTCGATGTCCTCGCGCCCGGCCCGCCATGTCGCCTTCGTCATCAGACAGCCGCCCTCGTCATCGCGCCGCGGCGGCCGCCACGTGCCAGATGTCCTCGGCGTATTCGCGAATGGCGCGATCCGACGAGAACCAGCCGACATGTGCGGTATTGAGCACGCTCGACCGCCACCATGACGGCTGGTCGAGCCAGCGCGCATCGACGGCACGCTGGGCAGCGAAATAGGCTTCGAAATCCGCGGTGACGAGGAAATAGTCGGCGGACGTCAGCCCGTCGACGAGATCGCGGAACCGGTTCGGATCGTCCGGCGAGAATGCCCCGGAGCCGATGGCATCGAGTGCATCCGCCAGCATCGGCGAGGCGGCGATCGTCTCCCGGGCGTCGATGCCCTGCGTGCGCCGCCCCTGCACCTGACCGGCGGTGAGGCCGAAGATGAAGATGTTGGGATCACCGACGCGATCGCGGATCTCGACATTGGCGCCGTCCAGCGTTCCGATCGTCAGCGCGCCGTTGAGCGCCAGCTTCATGTTGCCGGTGCCGGACGCCTCCATGCCGGCGGTCGAGATCTGCTCCGACAGATCGGCCGCCGGAATGATCGCCTCCGCGAGGCTGACGCAGTAGTTCGGGAGGAACACCAGCTTGAGCAGCCCGCGCACGGCGGGATCGGCGTTCACCACCCGCGCCACGTCATTGGCGAGCTTGATGATGAGCTTGGCTCGGTGATAGCTGGGGGCTGCCTTGCCGGCGAGGATCTTCACCCGCGGCACCCAGCCGAGCGTCGGGTCGGTGCGGATCGCGTTGTACAGCGCGACGGTCTCGATGAGATTGAGCAGCTGGCGCTTGTATTCGTGGATGCGCTTGATCTGCACGTCGAACAGTGCATCCGGATCCACCGCGATATCGAGCCGATCGGCGATCAGGCGGGCGAGCACCCCCTTGTGGGCGCGCCGCACGGCGGCGAGCTGCCGGTGCAGGCCCGAGTCGTCGGCGCGCGCGGCGAGCGCTTCGAGGGCGTCCGGCTGGTCGAGCAGCCGCTCGCCCACTGTCTCGCACAGGACCCGCGTCAGGCCCGGATTGGCCTCGAACAGCCAGCGGCGGAAATTGATGCCGTTGGTCTTGTTGACGATGCGGTCGGGATAGAGCTCGTGGAGATCGCGAAAGACGGTCTGCCGCATCAGGCCGGTGTGCAGCGCCGAGACGCCATTGACCGTGTGCGCGCCCAGGAAGGCGAGATGGCCCATGCGTACCCGGCTGCCGTGCTCCTCGACGAGCGAAACCGCGGCGAGCCGGCCCGCGTCGGTGTGGCCGGCCGCCCGCAACTCGTCGAGATGCCGGCCGTTGATCAGAAAGATGATCTGCATGTGCCGCGGCAGCAGGCGTTCCATCAGCGCCACCGGCCAGCTCTCGAGCGCTTCGGGCAACAGCGTATGATTGGTGTACCCGAGGGTGCGGGTCGTAGCCTTCCAGGCGTCGCCCCAGGGCAGCCCGCGGAGATCGACCAGGATGCGCATCAGCTCCGCGACGGCGATCGCCGGGTGGGTGTCGTTGAGCTGGATCGCCGCCCGGTCGGGGAGCGTGCGCGGGTCGTCGCCCGGCTCGAGGTGCCGCGCGACGAGATCGTGCAGCGAGGCCGCAACGAAGAAATATTCCTGGCGCAGCCTGAGCTCCTGCCCGGCAGGCGTCTCGTCGCTCGGATAGAGCGTCATCGAGATCGCTTCGGCCCTCGCCCGCGGGGCGAGTGCGCCGAGATGATCGCCGGCGTTGAAGAGCTCGAGGTTCAGCGGCACGCGAGCCCGCGCCGCCCACAGGCGCAGCGTGTTGACGTGGCGCCCGCGCCAGCCCACCACCGCCGTGTCGTGAGCGAGCGCGAGCACCGTCTCGGCCGGGTGCCATGCGTGGCCGACCGTTCCGTCTGGCCGGGCGGTCGCCTCGACGGTGCCGCCAAATCCGATCTCGAAGGTGACGTCCGCACGTTCGAACTCCCACGGATTGGCGAACGCGAGCCAGTTCTCGGGGACCTCGTGCTGACGTCCGTCCCGGATCACCTGGCGGAACAGGCCGTGCTCGAAGCGGATGCCGTAGCCGCAGGCGGCGACCGACAACGTGGCCATGCTCTCCATGAAGCAGGCGGCGAGGCGGCCGAGGCCGCCGTTGCCGAGCGCGGCGTCCGGCTCGACGGCGCGCAGCCGGTCGAGGTCGACGCCGAGCTCGGCGAGCGCCGCCCGCATCGGCTCCACCAGCTCGAGGTTGGTCAGGGCGTCGAACAGCAGGCGTCCGATCAGGAATTCCATCGACAGATAGTAGACCTGCTTGCGGTGCGCGACTTCGGGGGCATGTGGCGCAGCCCTCCAGCGCTCGACAATGCGATGGCGCACGGCGCGCGCGGTCGCCACGAACCAGTCGTGCTCGCTGGCCGTATCGGCCGTCTTGCCGACCGAGTAGGTGAGCTCGGCCAGCACCGCCGCCCGCAACGCCGCCACGGTGCCTCCGGTGGCCGACGCCTCGACCCTGACGTTCAAGGTCATCCTGCGATCCCTGTCTGTTGCGACCGGCGCCCGAAGGGCCCGACATCGAGGCTGCGGCCGGTCATGCATCACTCCAGCGGATGACGGCCTCGACGTCGGCGCGCGTCGGCAGGTCGGCGCCCTGGCGCGAGCAGGTGATCGACGACGCCGTGATGGCGAAATGCACGGCCCGCGCCACGGCGTCGGGAGATGCCGCGCCGATCGCGTCCGGCCCCAGCAGCTGCCGCTCGTCGAGCGCCACCAGCAGCGCCGCGTGAAACGTATCGCCGGCGCCCACCGTATCGATGACGTCGACCTTGCGGCCGGGCAGATCGAGGACTGTCTCGCCGAGGAACGCGATCGCACCGCTGTCGCCGCGGGTGAAGACGACGAGCTGCGGGCCGCGCGCCAGCCAATCGGCCGCCACCGCATGCGCGTCGGCGCCGCGACCATACAGATGCTCGAGATCCTCGACGCTTGCCTTGGCGATCTTGCAGCGGCCGAGCAGGCGCTCGAAGCGCGGTCGCCAGGCCGAGATGTCGCCGATCACGTGGGGACGCAGATTCGGGTCGATCGATATGGCGCGCCGCCCGCTTTCGCGAGCAACGAGTTGCTCGATCGCGGTGGCGACCGGATCGACTGCGAGCGCATAG
>JBEKZK010000198.1:0-7457 GCA_049509935.1 Xanthobacteraceae bacterium
GCATTCGACCGCGGACGCCGACGCCATGCACGTGCGGCTGGCCGACGAGAGCGTGTGCATCGGCCCGCCGCCGGTGAAGCAAAGCTACCTCAACATTCCGTCGCTGCTCGCGGCCTGCGAGATCACCGGTGCCGATGCGGTGCATCCGGGCTACGGCTTCCTGTCGGAGAACGCCCGGTTCGCCGAGATCCTGGAGGAGCACAACGTCCACTTCATCGGGCCGCGGCCCGAGCACATCCGGCTGATGGGCGACAAGATCGAGGCCAAGCGCACCGCCAGGCGCCTCGGCATTCCCGTGGTGCCGGGCTCCGACGGCGGGGTCGGCGCCGACAAGGAGGCGACCGCGATCGCCATGGAGATCGGCTTTCCGGTGCTGATCAAGGCGGCGGCCGGCGGCGGCGGGCGCGGCATGAAGGTCGCGCGCTCGCCAACCGAGTTCCTCTCGGCGCTCGCGGTGGCACGCGCCGAGGCCAAGGCGTCGTTCGGCGACGATGCGGTCTATCTGGAGAAATATCTGGACCGACCGCGCCACATCGAAATCCAGGTGCTCGGCGACGGCAAGGGGCGCGCCATCCACCTCGGCGAGCGCGACTGCTCGCTGCAGCGCCGCCACCAGAAGGTTCTGGAGGAGAGCCCCTCGCCGGGCCTCAACGTCGGTGCGCGCGACGCGATCGCCGAGACCGTGGCGAGCGCGATGCGCGAGCTCAAGTATCTCGGCGCCGGCACCGTCGAATTCCTGTACGACGGCAGCGCCTTCTATTTCATCGAGATGAACACCCGCATCCAGGTCGAGCATCCGGTGACCGAGATGGTCACCGACATCGATCTGGTGCTCGAGCAGATCCAGGTGGCGGCCGGAGGCGAGCTCGAGCTCGAGCAGGCCGACGTCAAGTTCCACGGTCACGCCATCGAATGCCGGATCAATGCGGAGAACCCGGTGTCGTTCCGCGCTTCGCCGGGCAAGATCCTGCATTATCATCCGCCCGGTGGCCTCGGCGTCCGGGTCGATTCGGCGGCCTATCAGGGCTACACGATCCCGCCCTATTACGATTCGCTGGTGGGCAAGCTGATCGTCCACGGCAAGACTCGAACCGAGTGCCTGATGCGTCTCAGGCGCACGCTCGACGAGTTCGTCATCGACGGCATCGAAACCACGCTGCCACTGTTCCGCGCGCTGGTGCGCGAGCAGGATATCGTCGACGGCGACTACGACATCCATTGGCTCGAGCGCTTCCTCGCCCGCGGCGGGATGGATTGAGCGCGGGGCGTGGGCGGTGACAGGCCCCCCGTGCTAAGAGATCGTCATGACCCACCCGCGCGACCAGTCGGTCGACATCACGCCGGAGGTGCTGCTCAAGGCCTATGCCTGCGGCATCTTTCCGATGGCCGAGAGCGCCGAGGATCCGGCGCTCTACTGGATCGAGCCGGAGCGCCGCGGCATCATGCCGCTCGATCGGCTGCATGTGCCGTCGCGGCTGGCGCGCACGGTGCGCTCCGACCGCTTCATGGTGTGCTGCAACCGCGACTTCGACGCGGTGATCGACGGCTGCGCCGAGCCGAAGCCCGGGCGCGCGCGCACCTGGATCAACACCCGGATCCGGACACTCTACGGGGCGCTGTTCGAGCGCGGCCATTGCCACACGCTCGAGGTCTACGACGGCCCGGCGCTGGTCGGCGGCCTCTATGGCGTCAGCCTGGGCGCCGCGTTCTTCGGCGAAAGCATGTTCCACCGCGCGCGCGACGCCTCCAAGGTCGCCCTCGTGCACCTGGTGGCGCGGCTGCGTGCCGGCAGATTCCGGCTGCTCGACACGCAGTTCGTGACCGAGCACCTGAAGATGTTCGGCGCCGTCGAGGTGTCGCGCCGGCAATACCACAAGCTCCTGGACGCCGCGGTCGCGAGCGATGCCGATTTCGGCGCCTGGCCGGCCGACATGTCGATGAGCGGGGAGCAGGCGCTTGAGCTTCTGGCGAAGGCGTGAGACGGCGCGTCCCGTCCACGCCGAGCGGGGACATCGTCCAGGCAAGCGTGGGTCAGCGCCGCGGCGGTGAGCCTTGCGGCGGTCTGGCCGGCGCCGCCGGCGCGACCGGATTGGCGGCAGGCTTGGGTTCCGGGGCCGCTGCCACGGTCGGGCCGACGGCACCTTTGCAGTCGGTCAGCCACACGTCGTAGATCGGATGCTCGACCCCATGCAGTCCGGGGCTCGCGACGAACATCCAGCCGCCGAAGATGCGTCGCACCTCACCCTGCAGCGTGATCTCCTGCACTTCGACGAAGGCGTCGGTGTTGGGCGTCTCGGTCGGCGGCCGCGTATAGCAGACGCGCGGCGTGACCTGCAGCGCGCCGAACTGCACGGTCTCATTGATCGCGACATCGAACTTGATGATCCGGCCGGTGATCTTGTCGAGGCCGGAAAATACGGCGGTCGAATTGCCGATCTTCTGCGACGGCAGCTCGGTCACGACCTCATCGCCCGGCTGCGGCGCCGCATTGGCGGCCGGCGCAGCGCCCCGCGGCAGGCGCTGATCGGGCGGCCCGCCGGGCGGCAGCGGCGGGCGCGGCAACGCCTGCTGGTTCGCCTGCTCCGCGCCTTGCGGCGGCGGCAGCGGCTGCGACTGGACGGCACCGGGACGGGGAGACCCATAGGCGGGGTCGGCGGCTGGC
The DNA here is from genome assembly GCA_049509935.1 of Xanthobacteraceae bacterium. Taxonomy (GTDB): domain Bacteria; phylum Pseudomonadota; class Alphaproteobacteria; order Rhizobiales; family Xanthobacteraceae; genus AP-16. The sequence goes on from JBEKZK010000198.1 coordinate 2,663, forward strand.
GCCGGAGCAGCCTGCGGCGGGGGTGGCTGGTACTGCGGCGCCGGCCGCGCCGGCGGGCGGCCCGGCACGTCGCTGGGCGGCCGCGGCGGATCGAAAATATTGCCGAACTGGGCGGCTGCGGGAACCGCGCCGATCAGCAGCCACAGCCAAGCTGACGATATCAGTCGGACCATTGCACGCCGCGTGGGACAGCTCGAATCGGAGATCGGCCGTCAGTGGTCAGTTATGCCGGAAATTGTCAACGGTCCCCGACCGCGAACGCTCAACGCCGGATCGGCGACCCCCCACCATGATCCCGGATTGCGGCACGGACAGGGCGCGCGGCGCCGCATTCAAAGGTTGCAATGGCTCCCTGCCCGGCGGCGAACCCTGACCACCCTCAAGCCCGAGGTCGGGCTTTCGCCGGACATGCGCTGGATTCCCTTGCTGGCGCATGTCCTTGATCGGCGAACCGGGTCCACTTCGCCGGGACATGCGCTAGGATGGGCGGCCACCGCCGCTCGGCGCGAGGATCGGCGGACCGTGCACGAGAGACGACATGGCGTTTCGCTGCGAGCGACTCGCCGGTTCCCCGAGGGTCTGGCTTGGCAATCTCCGAGCGCTCACATCCTGCCGCGCTGCATGACCGCAGCGGATCACGCGCGCGCCGCCTGATCGAGCGGATGGTTCGGGTGCTGCCGATCCGGTGGCGGATCTTTTCCATTGCGGCGCTCAATACCGCCGTCGTGGTCGTCATCGCGGCGCTGATCTGGGACGGCGCCCAGGGCCTCGGCCAGGCCTGGGACGATTTGCGACAGGTGCGTGAATCCGACGATCTGCTGGCGCTGCTGGGGGGCGAGGCGAGCCGGCTGCAGGACCTGATTCATCGCTACATCAACCAGCCGAATCCCGAGATTTTCGGCGAAATCCTGCTGCGGCGGGAGGCGCTGCTCAGCACGCTCAGTGCGCGCGGGTCCGCCGATCCGATGCTCGCCGGCTCGGTCGGGCAGCTCACCGAGGTCACCGAGCAGTTTCTCGCCGGCTTCAATAACCTGCGCGCCGCCCAGGTCACCATCACCAACACCTACGAGAGCCAGATCCTCAAGCCGTCCAAGGACATGGCCGGCCTCTACGGGCTGATCGAGGCGGCGACCGTCAACCGCGACGAACCGATCTGGCCGGCGCTCGGCAAATCCCACGAGGCGTTCACCGCGACGCTGCTCGCCGCCAACGTCTACTATTTCTCGCTGGCCGCCGAAGCCGCCGCCGAAGCGAGCAGGAATCTCGACCTGATTGCGCAGACGATTCCCGTCCTGGTCGATTTCGCCGACAGCGACCTGCAGCGCGATTCGCTGCGGCTGCTGCGCGAGCGGACCGACATGGTCCGCCAGGGCCTCACCCGGCTGATCGACGAGTTCGCCACCAGGGACCGCCTGCTGCGCGACGAAATAGACGGCAGTCAGGTCGCGATGATCGGCATCATCGACAATCTGTCCGGCCAGATGCGGCAACATGAGCAGAAGGCCCAGGAGCGGTTCGACCAGGCGCTCGGCGACGTCTACCGCAGGGTTGCCTTGGTCGCCTTGATGTTCCTCGGTGTCATCGTGCTGATCGGCATCGCGGTGGCGCGCAGCATCAGCGCGCCGCTGCGCGAGTTGCGGGATGCGATGTACGCCAACATCTCCGGCGATTACGAGCGGCGCGTCGAGGGGACCGATGAGGAGGACGAGATCGGCGACATGGCACGCGCCGTCGAGGTCTTTCGCGAGAATGCGATCGCCAAACGCCGCGCCGAGGACGAGTTGCGCGCATCCAAGGAGGTCGCCGAAGGCGCCCGTGACCGCGCCGAGCGGGCGCTCGCCGACCTGCGCGATGCCCAGCGCAGTCTGATCGAGGCCGAGAAGCTCGCGGCGCTGGGCAGCCTCGTCGCCGGCGTCGCGCACGAGGTCAACAATCCGGTCGGCATCAGCCTCACGGTGGCGTCGAGCCTGGCGCGCCGCTGCGAGGTGTTCGCCGAGGAAGTGAGCGAGGGGGCGGTGCGCCGCTCGCGCCTCGACGACTTCGTCGAAGGCAGTCGCGACGCCGCGCGGCAGCTCGTCGCCAACCTGCAGCGCGCCGGCGAGCTGATCCAGTCGTTCAAGCAGGTTGCGGTCGACCGCAGCCACGCCGAGCGTCGCATCTTCGACCTTCGCGAGTCGACCGAGCAGATCGTCGTCAGCCTGCGTCCGGGACTCAAATCGAAACCACTGACCCTCGCGGTGGAGATCCCCGACAAGGTCACGATGGATAGCTATCCGGGTCCCTACGGCCAGGTGCTGACCAACCTGGTGATCAATGCGGTGGTCCATGGCTTTCCCGATGGAAGGCCCGGCACCATCACGGTGCGGGCGCGCCGGGTCGACGCCGGTCACGTCGAGATCGGCTTCGTCGACGACGGCGCCGGCATGAGCGAGGATCTGCAGCGCCACGTCTTCGATCCGTTCTTCACCACGCGCCGCAGCCAGGGCGGCACCGGGCTCGGCCTGCACATCGTCTACAACCTGGTGACCCGCCAGCTCGGAGGCCGTATCGCGCTCAGCTCGGCGCCGGAGCGCGGCACCACCTTCAGGATCACGCTGCCGCTCGTCGCACCGAGCGATGCGTCCTCCGACAGTCCTCCGACCAACCGACTGACGAGCCCCTGACATGACCGACGACGAGTTCGTCACCCTGATCGACGACGGCGAGCGCGCCGCCGCCGCGGCGCGACCGTGGATCGTCGCGGTGATCGACGACGATCCGGCGGTTCACGAGGGCACCCGATATGCCCTCTACGACTACGCGCTGCACGGTCAGGGCCTGCGGCTGCTCGCCGCCCATTCGGCCGCCGAGGGCCGCGCGCTGATGCGCGCCAACCCTGAGATCGCGGTGGTTCTGCTCGACGTCGTGATGGAGACCGACAATGCCGGGCTCGAGCTCGTCGACTTCATCCGCAAGGAGCTTGGCAACGAGACCGTGCGCATCATCCTGCGCACCGGCCAGCCGGGCCAGGCGCCGGAGCGCAGCGTCATCGTCGACTACGACATCAACGACTACAAGGCCAAGACCGAGCTCACCGCCGACAAGCTGTTCACCTCGCTCACCGCGGCGCTGCGCAGCTACCAGCAGATCCAGCGCATGGTCGAGACCCGCCGCGGCCTCGAGATCATCATCGACGCGGCCTCCGAGCTGTTCGATTGCCGCTCGATCCAGCGTCTGGCCGAAGGCGTGCTGACCCAGATCGCCTCGCTGCTCAACGTCGAATGCGCCGGCATCCTGGTGCTGCGCGACGGCGGCGGCGCGGGCGCGGACTTCGCGGTGCTCGCCGCCTCCGGATGCTACCGCCACATGCTCGGGATCGATTCGGCGCAGGCGCTGGCGCCCGACCTGCAGGGGCTCATCCAGGAGGCGTTCGCCCGCCGCGCCCACGAGTTCCATCCCGACCGGTCGGTGCTCTACATGCAGACCGGGAGCGGCCGCGAGGTCGTGGTTCTGCTCGAGGCGGCGCGCCACCTCTCCGACACCGACCGGGCGTTGGTGGAGGTGTTCTGCAGCCGGTTCTCGATCGCGTTCGACAACGCGATCCTCTACGAGCAGCTGCAGCAGGCCAACGCCGAGCTCGAGGCGCGCGTCGCCCAGCGCACCCGCGAGATCACGGCGGCCAATCAGCGGCTTGCCGCGCAGACCGCCCGGCTGCGCCGCGAGAACGCGTTCAAGAGCGAGATCCTGGGCACCGTCGCCCACGACCTGAAAAATCCCCTGGGCGTCATTCTCGGCCGCACCGAGATCATGACCGAGCTGATCGCCCGTGCGCAGAACGACCAGCTCGGCCGGCAGGTCGTCCACATCCGCGACTCCACCGAAGACCTGACCGCGATGATCGACACGCTGATCGCCGATGCGATGACCGACGCGCTCGACATCAGCCTGCGCCCCGAGCCGGTCGATCTGCCGGCGCTGGTCAACGAGGTAGCCGACGCCAACCGTCCGCTCGCCGAGCGCAAGCAGCAGAGGATAGCGGTGAGCGCCCCGTCGCGGCATGTGGTGAGCTGCGACCCGGACCGGCTGCGCGAGGCGCTCGACAACCTGCTGAGCAATGCCGTGAAGTACAGCCCGGCCGGCGGGCTCATCGAGGTCATCATATCGCCGGCGGCGACGGAGACCACGCTGCGGGTCCGCGATCGGGGGGCCGGACTGTCGCCGGAGGATCTGTCGCGGCTGTTCGGACGGTTTCAGCGGCTGTCCGCCAAGCCCACCGCCGGCGAGAGCTCGACCGGGCTCGGACTGTCGATCGCCAAGCGCATCGTCGACCTGCACGGCGGCCGCATCCATGCGGAAAGCGCCGGCCCCGGGCTCGGCACCACGTTCATCATCACACTGCCGGTCGAGCCAGCCGCGACATGACGGGCCTGCAGCATATCGTGGTCGTCGACGACGAGCAGAAGGCCCGCGAGATGGTCGGGGACTATCTGCGCATGCACGGCTTCGCGGTGACGCTGTGCGACGGCGGCAAGAGCCTGCGCGCCGCGATCGCCGGCCAATCGCCCGACCTGATCGTTCTCGATCTGAACATGCCGGAGGAAGATGGGCTGTCGATCATCCGCGACCTCAAGCGGCGCTCGACGGTGCCGGTGATCATGCTGACCGCCACCGCGAGCCCGATCGACCGGGTGGTCGGGCTCGAACTCGGTGCCGACGACTACCTCGCCAAGCCGGCCGAGCTGCGCGAGCTCCTGGCGCGGATCCGCTCGGTGTTGCGCCGGAGCGTCCCGTCGACCGCGCCGGCGCCGGCTGCCAC
>JBEKZK010000199.1:0-7416 GCA_049509935.1 Xanthobacteraceae bacterium
GAACTTCGGAATCCAAAGGTGCACTAGCAAGTCTATGATTCTAGTGCGGCTTTTAGGATTTGAAGTTCCTATGACGAGCGTGCCGCACATCTGATAGGAACTTCAAATCCGCCGCACTAGTCGCGCAGCGCAGCGGTGATCAGCTTCACGGCATCGTCGCTCGCCCACTCGGCTGGCCCGGCCAGATTGCCGATCTCGCAACCCTCCGGGTCGACGATGAGCGTGGTCGGCATCCCGAACGCCTTGCCGGCAAGCTTGAGGTCCTGAAACACTTTGGCGCTCGCATCGCCGAAATAGGCGAGGTGATCGATCCCGGTCTCCTTCAGCCAGTTGCGCGGCTTGTCGGGATCGCGGGTGTCGATATTGATGGCGACCACCTGGAACCGGGGCCCTCCGAGCCTGGCCTCGAGGCCGTCGAGGGCGGGCATTTCCTTGCGGCACGGCACGCACCAGGTGGCCCACAGGTTGAGCAGCACCACGCGGCCGCGCCAGTCGGCGAGCGTCCTGACCTGCCCGGCGCCGTCGTGAAACGAAAGCTCCGGCAGCTTCTGCGGCCGCGTCGCCATTGCGATTGCCGCCACCTGGCCGTGGACCAGCGGCGCCAGCCGGCTCGCCGTCTCGACCGCTGGCCGGCAGGCGGCGTCGCCGCCTGCATTGCGTTGAAAGCTGCCGATCCCGTATACCGCCGCCAACCCCGCGCCGACCCCCGCCACCACGGCGGCGCCGACCAGAATTGCGAGCCGGCGCCGGCGTGGGCCGGGCATCGAGTTGTCCGATTGAACCGTCATGGTCGGCGAAACCTCGGGTGTTGAGCCATGAGCAACAAGATGTGGGGCGGGCGATTCGGGTCCGGTCCCGACCGCCTCATGGAGGAGATCAACGCCTCGATCGACTTCGATCGCCGGCTCTACCGTCAGGATATCGCGGCGAGCAAGGCCCACGCCGCCATGCTGGCGCACCAGGGCATCATCGCGAGCGACGATGCCGCCCGCATCGCCCGCGGTCTAGACACGATCCTGTCAGAAATCCAGAGCGACACGTTCACCTTCAGGCGGTCGCTCGAGGACATCCATATGAACATCGAGGCGCGGCTCGCCGAGCTCATCGGGCCGGCCGCCGGGCGACTGCACACGGCGCGTTCGCGCAACGACCAGGTGGCGACCGATTTCAAGCTCTGGGTGCGCGACACGATCGACGAGATCGACGTCGCGCTCGCCGCCTACCAGCGAGTGCTGGCCGACAAGGCGCTGGTCCACGCCGGTACGGTGATGCCGGGATTCACCCATCTGCAGACCGCGCAGCCGGTGACGTTCGGCCACCACCTGCTCGCCTACGTGGAGATGGCTGCGCGCGACCGTGGCCGCTTCGCCGACGCGCGCCGCAGGCTCAACGAAAATCCGCTCGGCTCGGCAGCTCTCGCCGGGACGTCGTTCCCGCTCGACCGCGAGATGACCGCCAGGGCGCTGGGATTCGATCGGCCAACCGCCAATTCGCTCGACGCGGTGGCGGACCGCGACTTCGTTCTGGAGACGCTGGCGGCCGCCGCGATCGCCTCGGTGCACCTGTCGCGGTTCGCCGAGGAGATCGTGATCTTCACCTCGCCGCTGGTGGGATTGCTGAGGCTCTCGGACAAATTCACGACCGGCTCCTCGATCATGCCGCAGAAGCGCAATCCCGATGCCGCCGAGCTGGTGCGCGCCAAGACCGGGCGCACGGTCGGCGCGCTCACCCAGCTCCTGGTGGTGATGAAGGGCCTGCCGCTCGCCTATCAGAAGGACATGCAGGAGGACAAGGAAGGCGCCATGGAGGCGCTGGCCGCTCTCTTGCTGGCTCTGGCCGCGATGTCCGGAATGGTCGCCGACATGGAGCCCGAGATGGCGCGGATGAAGCAGGCGGCCGGTGCCGGCCACGCGACCGCCACCGACCTTGCCGACTGGCTGGTGCGTGCGCTCGGCATCCCGTTCCGCGAGGCCCATCACGTCAGCGGGCGGATCGTCGCCGCCGCGGACGCCGCGGGCGTTGCGCTCGAAGAGCTTCCGATCGAGGCGATGCGCACGATCGAGCCGCGGATCACCGAGGACGTGTACTCGGTGCTGTCGGTCGAGCGCTCGGTCGCCAGCCGCACGAGCCTCGGCGGCACGGCTCCGGCAAATGTCCGTCGCGAGGCGCGCAAATGGCTGCGGAGGCTGGAGAAGGAGCCGGGGGCCGGGGCTTGACGGCGGCTCGCCCGGAGCGCTCGGAACGAAGGGTTCGCCTGTATCCCGTCGCTCTGCTATGGTGGTCCATTCGCAGGGAGTGCGTCGCGTGACCGCACAGGTTTCTCGCCTTTTCGCCCGATCGGCTGTCATCGCTGTCCTCCTCGCCATGGCCCTCGGGCTTGCCGCCTGCGGGCGCAAGAGCGGGCTCGATGCGCCGCCCAGCGCCGCGATCGATCAGCCCGCGGCGACCGGAACCAATCAGGAGGCGGCTGGCGCCCACAGCGGCTTCACGCCCGAGGGGCGGCCTGTCGCGGCGCCGGGCGCCAAGAAATCGCTGCCGATCGACGTGCTCCTCAACTGAGCGGACGATGCACCACTTCGCCTATCGTGACGGCGTGCTGCACGCCGAAGCGGTGAATCTGGCCGCCGTCTCCCAGGCCGTCGGGACCCCGTTCTATTGCTACTCGACCGCTACGCTCGAGCGTCACTACCGGGTGTTCGCGGAGGCGTTCGCCGACGTGCCGTCGCTCGTCTGCTACGCCATGAAGGCGAATTCCAACCAGGCGGTCATCACGACGCTCGCCCGCCTGGGGGCCGGCGCCGACGTGGTGTCGGAGGGCGAGCTCAAGCGGGCGCGCGCCGCCGGGATTCCGCCCGACAAGATCATGTTTTCCGGGGTCGGGAAGACGGAACGCGAGCTCGCGCTGGCGGTCGATGAAAACATCCTCTGCGTCAATGTCGAGTCCGAGCCGGAGCTCGATCTCCTCTCGGCGATCTCCACCTCGAAGGAGCGCTCGACCGCCATCGCGCTGCGCGTCAACCCGGATGTGGACGCCAGGACCCACGCCAAGATCGCGACCGGCAAGGCGGAGAACAAGTTCGGCATCCCGATCAGCCGGGCTCGCGACATCTATGCCCATGCGGCGAAGCTGCCGGGCCTCCGGGTCACCGGCGTCGACATGCATATCGGCAGCCAGATCACCGAGCTTGCGCCATTCGCCGATGCGTTTGCGCTGCTTTCCGATTTTGTTCGCGCGCTGCGCGCCGACGGGCACCACATCGAGCATGTCGATCTCGGCGGCGGCCTGGGCATCCCGTATCGCGACGACGCAGACCCGCCGCCGAGCCCCGATGCCTACGCCGAGATGGTCAAGCGCGCGACCCGCTCGCTCGATTGCTCCCTGATCTTCGAGCCCGGCCGGCTGATCGTCGGCAATGCCGGGATCCTGGTCACACGGGTGCTCTACGTAAAGCACGGCGACGCCAAGACCTTCGTCATTGTCGATGCCGGCATGAACGACCTGGTGCGCCCCACCCTGTACGATGCGCACCACGAGGTCCGCCCGGTGGTCGAGCCGTCGCCGCAGGTGCGGCAGATTGCCGCCGACCTGGTCGGACCGGTCTGCGAGTCCGGCGATTTCCTCGCGCTCGACCGGAGGCTGCCCGAGCCCGGCCCCGGCGATCTGCTGGCGATCCTGTCGGCTGGCGCCTACGGGGCGGTTCAGGCCGGCACCTACAATACGCGGCCGCTGGTGCCGGAGGTGCTCGTCCGCGAGAACGAATGGGCGCTGGTGCGGCCGCGAATCGATGTCGACAAGCTCATTTCGCTCGATCGCCTGCCGCCCTGGCTGTGACCCAGGTTTGGCCCGAAACTTGCGATAAAGCTTGCGACCATTTTGCACGTTGAACGGCTGGCGATCCCGATCAAGGTCACGTGACCGACGGAATTCGGCCCGCGAAGTCGGGCCTCCGGCTTGTTACACTTTGGCAAATCAGCTTATCCTCGACGGCGGAGAGCAAGGTGACGGATCGGCCTACGGATAATCCGGGCGACCAGCTTCGCCGCAATGCCGGCGAGACAGCGGAGAATGTTCTGCGACGCGCCGTGTCGCGCGCGTGGTGGACCATCCTGTGGGAGCGCCTGTGGCCGCCGCTTGCCGCGCTCGCTGCCGCCGTCGGCCTGTTCCTGGCGCTGTCCTGGGCCGGGTTGTGGCTGGTCCTGCCGCCGATGGGACGCGCCATCGGGTTGTTCTGCCTGCTCGTGGTCACGGCGATCTGCGCGGTTCCGCTGCTCGGCTTTCGGTTGCCGACCGCACGCGACGGGCTGCGCCGGCTCGATCTCGGCAGCGGTTTTCCGCACCGTCCGGCCACCGCGATCGCCGACGAAATGGCGACCGCGACGACCGATCAGGTGTCGGTCGCGCTGTGGCAGGCCCATGTCGAGCGGGTGCTGCGCTCCGCCCGGGCCCTGAAGGCCGGGATGCCGCGGCCGCAGCTCGCCGCGCGTGACCCCGCGGCGATCAGGGCCCTGGTGCTGTTCGTGGTGGTGGCGGCGTTCGTCGGCGCCGGCGGCGAGCGCATGAAGCGGGTCGCCGCGGCCTTCGACTGGGCTGGTGTCGTGACCGCGCCGAACTTCCGTGTCGATGCCTGGGTGACCCCGCCGGCCTATACCGGAAAGCCGCCGGTCATCCTGCCCGGGGTGCGCGCCGGCGAGCCGGTGCAGGCCTCGGCACCGGTGTCGGTGCCGAGCGGAAGCGTCCTGGTGATTCGCTCGTCGGGGGCGAGCGGCCTCGAGATCGCGGTCGCCGGCGGGCTCGCCGATGGGCCGCCCGCCGCGGTGCCGCCGCCTGCCGGCACCGAGGAACATCGCTACGCGATTCGCGACCGCGGCACCGTGACGGTGCGCGGGGTGACCGACAGCGACCTCATCTGGACGTTCAATGCCATCCCCGACAAGCCGCCGGTGATCGCTCTCGCCAAGGAGCCCGAGCCGCAGGCGCGCGGCTCGCTGCAGCTGAGCTATCGGGTCGAGGACGACTACGGCGTGGTGTCCGCGCAGGCGATGTTCGCCCGCAAGGAGGAGCCGGCGGCGGACGGCAAGTCGGCGCGCTCGCTCTATGGGGCGCCGAGCTTTGCGCTGGTCCTGCCGCAGGCGCGCACCCGCAGCGGGGTGGGCCAGACCACCAAGGACCTGACCGAGCACCCATGGGCTGGCGTCGACGTGGTGCTGACGCTCACGGCCCGCGACGAGGGGGGCAACGAGGGAGCGTCGAGCCCGACCGAGATGCGGCTGCCACAGCGGCCGTTCTTCAAGCCCCTCGCCAAGGCCCTGATCGAGCAGCGCCGCATCCTGGCGCTCGATGCCGATGCCAAGCCGCGTATCGCGACCGCGCTCGACGCGCTCGCGATCGCACCCGATCGCTTCACGCCGGAGTCCGGGGTCTATCTCGGGCTGCGCTCGGTCTACTGGCAGCTCGACAACGCCAAGTCCGACGATGCGTTGCGCGAGGTCGTGGACCGCCTGTGGTCGATGGCCGTGAACATCGAGGACGGCAGCGTGTCCGATGCCGAGCAGGCACTGCGCGCCGCCGAGGAGGCCTTGCGTCAGGCGCTCGAGCGGGGTGCGTCGGACGACGAGGTCAAGAAGCTGACCGAGGATCTGCGCGCCGCGCTGGACAAGTTCATGCAGGCGCTCGCCGAACAGATGCGCAAGAACCCGCAGCAGCTGTCGCGCCCGCTCGATCCGAATACCCGCATGCTGCGGCCGCAGGATCTGAAGAACATGCTGGACCGGATCGAGAATCTGGCCAAGTCCGGCGCCAAGGATGCGGCGAAACGTATGCTGGAAGAGCTGCAGTCGATGCTCGAGAACCTGCAGATGGCGCAGCCGGGCCAGGACGCGGATGACGGCGACGACATGACGTCGGCGCTCGATCAGCTCGGTGACATGATCCGCGAGCAGCAGCAGTTGCGCGACAAGACGTTCCGTCAGGGCCAGGAGAACCGGCGCGGCGACCGCCAGCGCCAGCAGGGTCAGCAAGGCCAGCAGGGTCAGCAGGGCCAACAAGGTCAGCAGGGCCAACAAGGTCAGCAAGGCCAACAGGGCCAACAGGGTTTTGGCGACCTGAAGAAGAACCAGCAGGCGCTGCGCGATCAGCTCAAGAAGATGTTGGACGAGCTGCGCCAGCGCGGTCAACTCGGCCAGCAGGGTCAGCAAGGGCAGCAAGGGCAACAAGGTCAAGGGCAGCAGGGGCAAGGGCAGCAGGGCCAGGGCCAGCAGGGCCAGGGCCAGCAGGGCCAGGGCCAGCAGCCGGGCCAGGGCGACGGAGATCAGCTCGGCCGTGCCGAGCAGGCGATGCGCGATGCCGAGGCCGCGCTCGGCGAAGGCAACGGCGATGGCGCGGTGGACGCGCAGGGCCGCGCGCTCGACGCCATGCGCAAGGGCGCGCAGAGTCTGGCCCAGCAGATGCAGCCGGGCCCGGGCCAAGGTGGGCCCGGCCAGCAGCGGCGCACCGGCCAGGCCCGCGCCCAGCAGGACACCGATCCGCTCGGACGGCCGCTGCGTGGTCGCGAGTATGGGGACGACACCACCGTGAAGGTCCCCGGCGAGATCGATGTCCAGCGGGCGCGGCGCATTCTCGACGAGCTGCGCCGGCGGTTTGCCGATCCGGCTCGGCCGCAGCTCGAGCTCGACTATATCGAGCGTCTGCTGCACGACTTCTGACCGGGCCGACGGCGCCGCTCTGCCGGCTCGGAGATACCCCGCCTACAGCATGTCCCGGCGCAGCGCTTCCCGGGTCGAGGCGTCGCAACAAGTGGTTCACTGTGACCGGGAAGCGCTGTAGTGTCAGCATGACAGCCACGCCCTCCGGCTCCCTGCGCGAGCTCGTCGCCGTGACGGGCCTGCCCGAGCCGGATCCGGGCGCCGTGATCATGTCGGGCGAGGACCCGGTATTTCCCACGCGCTACAGGGTCGGCACAGCGGGCGCAGCCGCCCTGGCGGCGACCGGGCTTGCGGCCTCCGAGTTGTGGGCGTTGCGGACCGGGCGGCGCCAGCGGGTTGCAGTCGACCTGCGTGCGGCGGCGGCCTCGCTCCGCAGCGTTCGCTATCTCAGGATCGACGGTGCACCTCCGCCCGATCCGTGGGACGCGCTCTCCGGATTCTATCCGGTCCGCGACGGCGGTTGGATCAATATCCACTGCAATTTTCCCAATCACCGCAATGCGGCGCTGTCGGTGCTCGGCACCACGGCGGATCGGGCGGCGGTCGGCGAGAGGACCCGCGGCTGCCTCGGTGAGACCCTCGAGGACGCAATCCACGCGGCCGGCGGCTGCGCCGGGCTGATGCGGACGCCCGAGGGCTGGGCGTGCCATCCGCAGTCCGCGGCAGTCGGCGGGCAGCCGCTGCTCGAGATCATCCGAATCGGGGATGCAAAGC
>JBEKZK010000002.1:0-30493 GCA_049509935.1 Xanthobacteraceae bacterium
CGCTGCCATTTGGTGACCCGGTTCCGAACGCGGTGAGTCCGCCGGTGCTCGAAGCGTTGCAGACCGGCAAGCCGGCGGTGTCGACGACGCTGATGAAGGACGCGCGGACGGGCGAGGAGATCCTGCCGATCGCCGTGCCGATTTTCCAGGACGGTCGGATCCGGTTCGCCATCTGCGTCGAGTACCGCGCCACCGCCCTAAGCAAGGTCTTCGGCGAGCGCCCGATTCCTCGGCGACTGATGGTGGCAATCTTCGACCGCGACGGCATGCTCATCGCGCACCCGCCGGGGACCGAGCAGCGCATCGGCGAACGGGTGTCTCCGGATCTGCTGCGCGTCGTGAACGGCGAGGGCAACGAAGCGCTCTGGGAGCGGGACCAGGATGGCACGGAAAGCTTCGCGGTGGTGAGCCGAGTTCCGCGCACCCATTGGTCGATTGTGTTGGCAGTGCCGGCTGACGAGTACTGGCGGCCGGTCCGGCGGGCTGCGGTCCTGGCGGGAGGTGCCGGGACCGCGGCGGTGGTATTGAGCACGTTGATCGCCGTCGGCTTCGGTCGGCGGATTTCGCGCTCGATCAGCGCGGCGGCACAGGCGTCTGCCACCATTCCGCGGGGAGAGCCCTTTCCGCCCGAGGTGCCGAGCGGCATTGTCGAGGTTCGCGAGCTGTTCGCGGCCCTCAAGGAAACCGCGGCGCTGGTCTCACGGCGCAGCACCGAGCGCGATGCCGCGATAGCCGAAATGCAGGACGATGCTCGGCGGCGAGATGCATTGGCACGCATCTATCTGCTCGGATGGGACGAGCCCGAGCTCGATGTGCTGCTGACGAAGATCTCCGAGCAGCTGGGCAGCTTTCTGGGCGCCGAGGCCTGCGTGATCTTTCGCGTGGAAGGGCGGTCGCTGCACGTTCAGGCGGCCACCGGTTGGCCCGCGGCGTGCGGCCGGGTCATTCCGGTCACCACCAGCCTCGAGGGCATCCTGAATACCTCCCAGATCATCCCGCACGTCATGGATCTGTCGCGCCCGGCATCGGATCTGTTTCAGGAGCTGTCGTCCGCCCGGGGCTTTCGGTCGGCGGTGCTCATGTACGTCAAGGAGCTCAATGTCCCTTACGGCCTTCTCGCCTGGTTCTTCACACAGGAGTATCAGCTCTCCGCCGCCAACCATTTCTTCGTCCAGGCGGCTGCCGTCATGGTGGGCAAGCGGATCAGTGAATTGAACGCGCGGCGGCTGGCGCAGACCAACGCTCAGCTCGCAGCTGCGATCGACTGCATGGATGCCGGCGTGACCATCACCGATGTCAGCGGGCCGGACAGCCGTGTGATCTTCGTCAATCCGGGATTCACGAAAGTGACCGGGTATTCGCGGGAGGAGATGATCGGGCGGCCCTATCCGCTCGCCGGCGGCGCGGACCTTGCCGCCACCGACACCCAGCGGCTGGTGGCGGCGATCGCCGCGGGCCGCCCCGAGATGATGACGATCTGCACCCGCCGCAAGGACGGAAAGCAGTCGTGGAACGAGATCCATCTGAGCTTCATCAGCGACGAGTCCGGAAAGCCGAATTTCGTCATCGCCGTCCAGACCGATGTCACGGCGAGGGTCGAAGTTGAGGAAAGGCTACGCCAGACCATGAAAATGGAGGGGCTCGGTCAGCTGACCGGCGGCGTCGCCCACGACTTCAACAACATCCTCACGGTCATCACCGGGACCATCGGGATCCTGGCCGACGGCGTCGCCGACCGGCCGCCGCTGGCCGCCATTGCCAAGATGATCGGCGAGGCCGCCGAGCGCGGGGGCGAGCTGACCCGGCGGTTGCTCGCCTTTGCCCGAAAGCAGCCGTTGCAGCCGCGGGAAACCGACGTCAATGCCCTGATCGTCGATACCGTCAACATGCTCCAGCCGTCGCTCGGCGCGAAGATCGAGATCGTGTCGGCCCTGGCTCCGCATACCTGGCCGGCCCTCGTCGACCCGTCCCAGCTCGCCACGGCCCTCGTCAATCTTGCGCTCAACGCCCGGGATGCCATGCCGGCCGGCGGCAAGCTGATCCTGGAGACCGGCAACGTCGAGCTCGACGCGGCCGGCATGGACACGGCCGAACTCTCCCGCGGGTCCTATGTGGCGATCACCGTCACCGACACCGGCACCGGAATCCCGATGGCGATCCGCGACCGGGTGCTCGAGCCGTTCTTCACCACCAAGGACGAGCGCAAGGGGACCGGGCTCGGCCTGAGCATGGTGTACGGCTTCGTCACCCAATCCGGCGGACACCTCACGATCGACAGCGAGGAAGGCCGCGGGACGTGGGTGAGAATTTTTCTTCCGCGCGCCGACCGCCCTGCCGAGACGCCGACCCGGCGTGACTCCCCTGCGCCGATGACGGGCGGCCGCGAAACGATTTTGGTCGTGGAGGACGACGAGTTGGTGCGTGCCAACGTGCTCGCCCAGCTCAGCAGCCTGGGCTACGCGACCATCGAGGCCGGCGACGCAGCGGAAGCGATCGACCTCGTGCAAGCCGGTGCGCGGTTCGATCTACTGTTCACCGACATCATCATGCCGGGCCGAGCGGACGGAGCCGAGCTTGCAAGGCAAGTGTCGAGGCTGCGACCAGGCGTCAAGGTGCTGTTCACTTCGGGTTACGCCGACAACGCGATCATTCACCATGGGCGCCTCGACCCTGGTCTGCTCCTGCTGCCGAAACCCTACCGGAGGGACGATCTCGCTCGCATGATCCGGACCGCCATCGACGGCCAGCGGTCCTCGGGAACGGCGGCGGAGAGCGCGTGACAGGGCGGACCGGAGGGCTGAAGGCATCAGCCGGATCGCGGCGCCACGTCAGCCTCCGCGGTAGACCCGCCGATAGCGCCGGCCGAGGCTGGTGAGCACCTCGTAGCCGATGGTGCCGGCATGGGAGGCGAGAGCGTCGACGCCGATCTCGTCGCCCAGCAGGCTCACGATGTCGCCGCGGCAAGGCCCGTCGTCCGGCACGTCGGTGACGTCGACCGCCATCAGGTCCATGGAGACGCGGCCCGCCAGCGGACAGCGCCGCCCCGCCACGATCGCCTCGGCGCCGTGCTTGAGGTCGGACACGCCGGCCGCGCGCGGGAAACCGTCGGCGTAGCCGATACCGACGATGGCGAGGCGGGTCGCGCGCTTCGCCGTCCAAGTGGCGCCGTAGCCGACGGTCTCGCCCTCGGCGAGATCGCGGATCTGGATGATGCGGCCGTCGAGGCGCACCACCATCTGCATCAGGTTCAAATGGCCCGGCGTCGGATTGACGCCATAGAGCGCCGCCCCGGGCCGCACCAGGTCGTGATGGGCGTCGGGGCCGAGAAATATCCCGGACGAGTTGGCGAGCGACCCGGGTACCTTGGGAAACAGCGCACGGACGTCGCGGAAGTCCGCCATCTGCCTTGCATTGAGTGGGTGTGCCGGCTCGTCCGCGCAGGCGAAGTGGCTGATGATGAGACTGACCGCGTGCTTTTCCACGCCGTCGCGGACCGCATCTGTGGCCGCCTCCACGGGGGGGAGCCCGAGGCGGATCCTCCCGGTGTCGCTCTGCAGGGCCGCCCCGCCGCCGAACCCGCTGCGGTCGCGAAAGGCGATCCAATCGGCGAGCTCCGCCATGCTGCCGATGACCGGGCGCAGATTGTCTGCCGCCATCGCCTCGGCGGTGCCGGGGGCGAGGCCGTTGAGCACGTAGATGACCGCATTGTGGGCAACCGCGCGCACGCCGCGACCTTCGTGCGGATGGGCGACGAAGAAGGTCTCGCATCCCGCATCATTGAGCGCCCGCACCACCGGCCCGGCACCGCAGCCATAGGCATCCGCCTTGACGACGGCGGCGCATTCGGCCGGAGCGGTGCGCCGGGCAAGCTCGCGCCAGTTGGCGACGATGGCTCCGAGATCGATGGCGAGGAGCCCGCCGGCCTCGGGCCCGGGCGGGCCGGCGGGGGGCTCTCCTGCGGGCGGGCTGCGCATGTTATGGACCGGCATGCAGGTTCCTTCCTCAGGGTCCTGGCCATCATCGGAGCCTTGAGCGGTCAGGACAAGCCGGGCGGAGCGCTACAGGTCGGGAAACTGATGCGACGTGTCGAGATTGTAGAACCGGGTGACGTCGGCATCGAACTGCAACTGCACTGTTCCGGTCGGTCCGTGGCGCTGCTTGCCGATGATGACCTCGGCCTTGCCGTGGACGGCCTCCATCTCGGCCTCCCACTTCATATGCTCCTCGCTGCCGGGCCGCGGTTCCTTGTTGCTCAGGTAATATTCCTCGCGGAACACGAACAGCACCACGTCGGCGTCCTGCTCGATCGACCCGGATTCGCGCAGGTCGGAGAGCTGGGGACGCTTGTCGTCACGGTTCTCGACCTGGCGCGAGAGCTGGGAGAGGGCCAGGACCGGCACGTTGAGCTCCTTGGCGAGCGCCTTCAGCCGGGTGGTGATCTCGGTGATCTCCTGTACGCGGCCTTCGGCGGCGCGGCGGGTGGAGCCGGTCAGCAGCTGCAGATAGTCGACCACCAGCACGTCGAGGCCGCGCTGGCGCTTGAGCCGGCGGGCACGGGCCGCGAGCTGCGCGATCGACAGGCCGCCGGTCTCGTCGATGAACAGCGGCAGCGTCTCCATCTCGCGGGCGACGTTGGCGATTCTGTCGAACTCGGCGGGGTCGATCTCGCCGCGCCGGATCTTGTGCGACGGAATCCCGGTCTGCTCGGAGATGATGCGGTTGGCGAGCTGCCCGGCCGACATCTCCAGGGAGAAGAACCCGACCACGCCGCCGTTGATCGTCTCGGTGCGGCCGTCGGGCCGGATCTCGTGTTGCCAGGCGCGGGCGATGTTGTAGGCGATATTGGTGGCGAGCGCGGTCTTCCCCATTCCGGGCCGGCCGGCGAGGATCACCAGGTCGGAGTGCTGCAGCCCGCCCATCTTGCGGTCGAGATCGGCGAGCCCGCTGGCAATCCCGGACAGGCGGCCGTCGCGCTGGTAGGCGCGCGCCGCCATGTCGACCGCCGTGGTGAGCGCGGTGGCGAAACGCTGGAAGCCTCCGTCGTAGCGCCCGGTCTCCGCCAGCTCGTAGAGCTGCCGCTCGGCGTCCTCGATCTGCTCGCGGGGCGCCGCATCGACAGGGGCGTCATAGGCGGTGTTGACCAGGTCCTCGCCGATGAGGATGAGCGCACGGCGCAGCGCCAGATCGTAGATCGTACGCCCATAGTCCTCGGCATTGATCACCGTGGTGGCCTCGGCGGCGAGCCGCGCCAGGTACTGGCTCACCGTGAGGCCGGCGATATCGACGTCGGCGGGCAGGAACGTCTTCAGTGTCACCGGTGTGGCCACCTTGCCGGCGCGGATCAGGCTGCCGGCGAGCTCGTAGATGCGCTGATGTGCCGGCTCGAAAAAATGTCTGGGCTCGAGGAAGTCCGAGACCCGGTAGAACGCCTCGTTGTTGACCAGGATGGCGCCGAGCAGCGCCTGCTCGGCTTCGATATTGTGCGGGGCGGTGCGAAACGACGGCGCGGTTTCCGGCGCCGCCCTCGGTGCGGCCAGCTCTTGAAGCGCCATTGACGATCCTCCGTGGGGGCCGTGGGCGTAGCACAGTCTTCCCGGATCAGCCGGGCGGTATTCCGCGCGCGCCGTCAGTTCATCCCACGATTCACAGCCCGACCGCGCGACGCAGTCGGACTCGGCAGATTTCAATTGACAATGGTCAGAGTCGCGATGCGCGGGCAATCCCTTGAGACGCCACGCTATTCGCCGGCCAGCCGGAGCTGCGGCCGGAGGTTATGCTCCAGTGCGCGCAACCGCGCCTCCTCCTGCTGGATGTAGTCTCGGGTAATCGGGACCACCCCCTGGCGCTTGGACATCTGGATCTGGAAGACGCAGAGATTCTGCTTGCGGAACGACATCTCTGCCGAGGCGAGATAGAATTCCCACATCCGGCAGAACCTGGCGTCATAGAGCCGCTCCGCGTCCTCGCGATGGGCCTGGAACCGCTCGTGCCAGGCGGCGAGCGTGTCCGCATAGTGCAGCCGCAGGATTTCGATGTCGGTGACCAGGAGCCCGGCGCGCTCGATGGCCGGCAGGACCTCGGACAGGGCCGGAATATAGCCTCCCGGGAAAATGTATTTGGCGATGAACGGATTGGTGATTCCAGGGCTTTCCGAGCGGCCGATGGTGTGCAACAGCATCACCCCGTCGGGCTCCAGCAGGCCGGCACATCTTTGAAAAAAAGCGTCGTAGAATCCGCATCCGACATGCTCGAACATGCCGACCGAGACCACGCGATCGAACGTTCCGGCGATGTCCCGATAGTCCGCAAACCGGAAATCGACGCGGCCCGACAGGCTCTTCTCGTCGGCGCGCCGGCGGGACACCGCGAGCTGCTCCTGCGAGAGCGTGATCCCGGTCACGCTGGCCCCGCAGGTTTCGGCCAGATAGAGGCCGAGCCCGCCCCAGCCGGAGCCCACGTCGAGCACCCTGGCTCCGGTCTCGACGATCAGCTTCGCCGCGATATGACGTTTCTTGGCGAGCTGCGCATCGTCGAGCGATTGGCCCGGTCTCTCGAAGTAGCCGCAACTGTACTGCAGGTCGGCGTCGAGAAAGAGCGCGTAGAGATGCTGATCGAGGTCGTAGTGGTGCGCGACGTTCTTTTCGGAGCGGCTGCGCAGGTTGAATTGCTGGAGGCGGCGCAATGCCCTCCGCGACAGATACCGCAGTCGCCACCACAGCACCGGCAGGCGGCTGTAGTCCTGTGCCATCACCAGGGCCAGCAGATCCGCGATCGAGCCCTGCTCGACCACCACGGTGCCATCCACATAGGCTTCGGCGAAACAAAGCTCAGGGTCGAGCAGGACGGCCCATTCGGCGTTCCGCGATGCGAACCGCATCGCGAGGGCCTCGCCGCTTCCATCTCCGAGGGTGAAGCTGCGACCTCGCGCGGTCGTGACCCGCAGCGTTCCAGCCGGGATGACGAGGGACAACAGGTATTGAAGAAGCCGGTCCATCGGCCGGATCCACTACGCACACGCTAATACCACATAACCCATAGCGTATAACTTTGTAAACTGACTAGTGGTTCCAACGGGTTCCAGGGTGCGTCCGGCTGCCGCAGGGGCGCGCGCCCTGCCGTGACGGCGAGCGGGCCAACCGCCACTGGCGACGGGCCAGCGGAAGCCTTCATGCCCTTATACGTGGCGGGCAACCTCTCGTAGCGGGGCTCGCATTCCGCGCGATCGGGTGGCGGGCTCGATTTCGTTGGTGCGGTCCAAGCGTGTCCCGGCTACAGTCCGCGCGGTCGAGGGCGGCGCGTCGTCTTGGCGATTGCGTCCGCCTCGAGGGTCGGCGTATTCCCCTGTGCGGGAAGCTGCGGAGCGCGCGCCGAAGTCGTCATGACAGCAAGCAGAGGTTGGAACTTGCTCGGCAATTCGGATGTCTTGAGGTGATGAAAAGCCGCCCTTGGTCGGAGTTTCGCGGATTGCCGTTGGTTGCGGCGGTCGCGCTGGTGATCGCTCCTACAACCGTGCGCTGTGAAGATCTCGACGCGCGAAAGACCGGGCCGCAGATGTTCGAGCAGACGTGCTCGGCCTGTCATCACGGCCCGGCGGGGCTGGCGAAAGGTCAGAGCGCAAGCGCGCTCGTCGACTTCCTGCGGCAGCACTACACGTCGGGGCCAGGACCGGCCGGCCAGCTTGCCGCCTATCTGCTGGCCAATCCCGGCAGCGGACGGCATCCGCGTCCGGCCGCAACCAATCCGTCGAGTCCCGACAAGCCCGAGCCGCCGTCCGCTCAGCAGCATCGCCCGGCGCAGACCGCCGAGCCCGCTGAGCCCGCCCATTCCCCGGCGCGGCTCAGCCGCCGACATCAGGGCGAGCAGCCGGCGACCGGAGCGGCCCCGGAGGCGGCGGCGTCTCCGGCCGCCGACGAGACCGCCGGTCATCGTGGACGAAAGCAACGGGCGGCACGGCACCCGGGCGAGACGTCACCTGCAGACGCGGCCACGCCGGAGGCGCAGCCCACGACCACCCGCGTTGGCGTCGGCAACAAGCGCCAACCGACGTCGAGCGAGGTCAAGCCGCAGACTCCGATTGCCGCGGACGCGGCCGCGCCACCGAGTCCGCAGCCGGCGGGCGCAGCCGCTGCGGCAGCCGCTGCGGCAGCCGCTGCCGCAGCCGAAGCTCCCGCGACCAGCGGTCCGCCGCCGGCGCCGGCCAACGATCAGCCGGCCTTTTCGGCGCCGACGCCCTGATCGTCGCCGGCGGCCGCGATGGCCTCCGGCTGCTCGAAGAATTCGCCCGGCGCGACCGCCTCGTCGGCTTCCGCCGCAGTGTCGGCAGCCTCGCGGCGGACCTTGAGGTCTTCGCCGCGGGCTTGGCGCGCGGCCTCGTCCTGGTTGCGCGCGACGTTGATCGTGATCGTCACCCCGACCTCCGGGTGGAGCGCGATCGGAACCACGTGCAGCCCGACCAGCTTGATCGGCGCATTGAGCTCGATCTGGCCGCGGTCGATCAGGAATCCGCCGCCGGCCACGAGCGCGATGATATCGCGCGCCGACACCGAGCCGTAGAGCTGGCCGGTCTCGGCGGCCTGGCGAAGCACGATGAAGCTCTGGCCGTTGAGCTTGGTGGCGATCTGCTCGGCCTCGCCTCGCCGCTCGAGATTGCGCGCCTCGAGGTCGGTCTTCATGGTTTCATAGCGCGCCCGGTTGTCCTTGGTGGCGCGCAACGCCTTGCCCTTGGGCAACAGGAAATTGCGCCCATAGCCATCGCGTACACGGACGACGTCGCCCATCTGCCCGAGCTTGGCGATGCGCTCCAACAGGATCACTTCCATCGAGGTTTCTCCATCATTTGTGATCGTTCGGATCGGTGGTTGCGGCGAGACGTCATGGACGCGGCGCCAGCGGGCCATGCCGGCTGGCGACCCGGCCACGAATGTCAATGGCGCTGTCGATCAGGCCGACCAGCGTCATGACCAGGACGGGCCAGCCGAGCACCGCCACGGTGGCGTAGGTTCCGGCCAGCACCATGGCGCGGCCCTTGATGCCGCGGGTGGTCGCGTGAAGCACCGCGAGGCCGAGCATCGCGTAGGCCATCAGCAGGCTGGCAGCGAGCACGGACGCGAGGCGGCCGACCACGGGCGGCACATCGTTCGACAGCTCGGGAAGAAGGATGCCGGCGGCCGCGACGGCGAGCAGGACCCCGGTGATGCGCGGGAACACCATGTCGGACAGCGTCGGCCAGGGCCGCGCCAGCCGCCCCGACACCCTGGCAATCTGTGCCGCGAGCCACAGATTGCCGAGGTTCGTCAGCGTCGACATGGCGGCGGCGGTCGGTGGGATGGCGATGACGAGAAGATCGAGCATCTGATCGACGTCGGCGGCGGTCGGCAGGTCGGTGCCGGCCTGGCCGCTTTCGCCGTCGATGCGCAGGATCACGTCGAGGACCCGCTTGATCAGGGCGCGAAAGCCCGCCGGGTCGGGCGCCAGCACGAACATGCCGCCGACCACGCTGCCGGTCAGCGCGGCCCAGACGACCAGCCGGCCGACCGGGAACCAATCGACGCCGCCCGCGACCGTGCCCCCTGGGCGGCCGAGCAGGGCGAGATATCCCAGCCACCAGGCCGGCAGCCCGATCCCGAGCAGATCGGCGGCGACGAACGGGTGCCCGAACACCGTTGCGAGCGCGGCCGCCGCAACGAAGGCCCCGATCAGGCCGGCGAGATGGCTCCAGCCAAGTGCCGCGATCATCAGTGGCAGCGGGGCCAGATGCAGCAGAAGCAGGGACAACAGCGAGCCGGACGCGGACGCGGCGATCAGCAGCGCCGACGCTGCGCCAGCCGCGATCCCGATCAGCACGACCTGCACCATCACGAGCTGTCCCGCTCCTGGCAGCCTCCGTGGCTGCCAGATCCATCGTGGTGGCCCACCGCGAAGGCGGAGACACCGGAGCGGTTAGAGACGAAGATCTCATTCGTCCCAACCATTCGCCGCCGGCGTTCGACCGGCGACGTGAAGCCAAGTGAAAAACTTAGGAAATCATCGGATCACGAAGGGCAGGAGCCCGAGATAGCGGGCGCGCTTGATCGCCTTGGCGAGCTCGCGCTGCTTCTTCGCCGACACCGCGGTGATCCGGCTCGGCACGATCTTGCCGCGCTCCGACACGTAGCGCTGCAAGAGCTTGACGTCCTTGTAGTCGATCACCGGGGCATTGGCGCCGGAGAACGGACAGGTCTTGCGACGGCGGAAGAATGGACGACGGGCGGTATTCTGCGTGAAGCTCATGATCGTCACTCCTCCCCGGCCGCGCTTTCGGAGTCCTCTCGCGGTGCGCGTGGCTCGCGGTCGCGCCGCCGGTCGCCGCGGCGCTCATCGCGATCACGATCGCGGTCGACCTTGCGCATCATCGCCGACGGCCCGTCCTCGTGGGCCTCCACCCGAATGGTGAGGAAGCGCAGCACGTCTTCGTTGAGACGCTCCTGCCGCTCGATCTCGCTCAGCGCCGCCGGCGGAGCATCGATGTTGAGCAGCGTGAGGTGGGCCTTGCGGTTCTTGCGGATCCGGTAAGCGAGCGACTTGACCCCCCAATACTCCGCTTTGGTGATCTTCCCACCCATCTGCTCGATCACGCCCTTGTACTGGGCGGTCAGTTCGTCGACCTGCTGCGCCGTCACATCCTGACGCGCCATGTAGACGTGCTCGTAGAGTGGCATGAGGTGCCTTTCCGTTCGGGTTCCAACGATCCGACCCCGGCGCCAAGCCCCCTCGAGCCTTACGGAAAGGCTCGAAGCTCGAGTAGCGGGAACACGGGACATCGGGTTAAAGCACCCTGCCGCACCCTCGGTAGCCCGCGGGGGCCGCTGTCCGTTCAGCTCCCGGCCGGGATCGAGCGGAGGCGGCGTTATACCGGCTCGGGGTCAAAACACAAGCGAGCGTCGCCGCGTTGGCCGCCGCGGGTCGGCGGCCGCCGCCTTGACATCAAACTTGCCGCGGTGTCTTAGGGCGCGGCCCGGAGCATGTCCCGACTGTTCGGCGCATGGTCTTGTCGGCGAAGCCGGCGTCAGCTCGCCGGTCGGTGCGCGGGGACGGGGGCGGGATCATGTCGCTGGCGTTGATTTTTCCCGGTCAGGGCAGTCAGGCGGTCGGCATGGGGAAGGCTCTCGCCGAGGGATTTGCGCCGGCACGGGCGGTGTTCGACGAGGTCGACGCCGCGCTCGGCGAAAAGCTTTCCGCCATCATGTGGAACGGACCCGCCGAGGCGCTCACGCTCACCGAGAATGCCCAGCCGGCGCTGATGGCGGTGTCGATGGCGGCGCTTCGGGTGCTGTCCAGCGAGGCGGGCATCGAGGTCGGGAGCGACGTCGCCTTCGTCGCCGGCCATTCGCTCGGGGAGTATTCTGCTCTGGCAGCCGCCGGCTCGCTCACACTTGCCGACACCGCGCGACTGCTCCGCATCCGTGGCCGCGCCATGCAGAGCGCGGTGGCGGTCGGCGACGGCGCGATGGCGGCGCTCCTCGGGCTCGAGCTCGAGGTGGCCGCATCGGTCGCTGCCGAGGCTGCGCAGGGACAGGTCTGCCAGGTTGCGAACGACAACGGTGCCGGCCAGGTCGTGCTGTCCGGGGACAAGGCCGCGGTGGAGCGCGCGGTCGAGATCGCCAAGGCGCGGGGCGCCAGGCGGGCGGTGATGCTCCAGGTGTCCGCGCCGTTCCATTGCGCGCTGATGCGTCCGGCGGCGGACGCGATGGCGCAGGCGCTCGCCGGCGTCAGCGTCAGGCCGCCGGCCGTTCCGCTGGTGGCCAATGTGGCGGCGCGGCCCGCGATCGAGCCCGCCGAGATCGTCCGCTGTCTGATCGCTCAGGTCACCGGCACGGTGCGCTGGCGCGAGTCCGTCGTCTTCATGGCGGGGCAGGGCGTCGCGACCTGGTATGAGGTCGGGGCCGGCAAGGTGCTGTCCGGCCTCGTCAAGCGCATTGCCGAGGGCGCGGCCGCAAGCTCCGTGGGGACGCCCGAGGACGTCGCCGCCGTCAAGGCCGCGGTTGGCCGGTGAGCCTTGCTCAGTTGGATATCGAGGACCCATCCGATGTTTGATCTCACCGGCAAGGCCGCGCTCGTCACCGGCGCCAGCGGCGGTATCGGCGGCGCCATCGCGCGCGCCCTGCACCGCCAGGGCGCGACGGTGGCGGTGTCCGGCACCCGCCGCGAGGCGCTCGACCATCTGTGCGCCGACCTCGGCACCCGCATCCATGCGCTGCCCTGCAATCTCGCCGAGCGAACCGAGGTCGAGACGCTGGTGCCGCGCGCCGAGGGGGCGATGGGGCAGGTCGACATCCTGGTCAACAACGCGGGTATCACCCGCGACAACATTTTCTTCCGCCTGCGTGACCAGGACTGGGATGAGGTCGTCGCTGTTGACCTTACGGCGGGCTTCCTGATCGCCCGTGCCGTGGTGCGCGGCATGATGCGCCGTCGCCACGGCCGCATCATCGGCATCACCTCGGTGGTCGGCGTCACGGGCAATCCCGGACAGGGAAACTACGCCGCCGCCAAGGCTGGGATGATCGGCATGTCCAAGGCGCTCGCCTACGAGGTCGCATCGCGCCACATCACCGTCAATTGCGTCGCCCCCGGCTTCATCGACACCGCCATGACGGGCGCGCTCAACGACAAGCAGCGTGACGCGATCCTCGGCCGGGTGCCCGCCGGCCGCCTCGGAACCGGCGCCGACGTCGCCGCCGCGGTGCTGTTCCTGGCGTCCGACGAGGCGCAATACGTCACCGGACACACGCTTCACGTCAACGGCGGGATGGCGATGATTTGAGCCGTGTCTGTCGATGTTTACCGCATCGGCGGGCGCGGTTCGGGCGCGCTGGCCAATGCAGCGGAAGTATGATAACCGGGTTGCGGTCTGGCTGGGGCGGCCGCGCTGGGGACTTCAAAAGAACGGTCTACCCCGGCGGACTGTCGCTGTTGTCGTCAACCACGACGAGCCTGCAAGCACGACGAGGACGCGCCACAACGGCTCGGGCCCGCTTGCCGAGCCTGAAGTCAATTCCGAACGCACGAGGTTGAACCGATGAGTGACATTGCCGAGCGGGTGAAGAAGATCGTCGTGGAGCATCTGGGGGTCGAGCCCAACAAGGTGACGGAGAACGCGAGCTTCATCGACGACCTCGGCGCCGACAGCCTCGACACGGTCGAGCTGGTGATGGCGTTCGAGGAGGAGTTCGGCTGTGAGATCCCCGACGACGCCGCCGAGACGATTCTGACGGTCGGCGATGCCGTCAAATTTCTCGAGAAGAATGCCAAGAGCTGAAAGCGCCTGCTCGCAGCGGAGCGATCTCCGCGCGGGATGAATTTGCGGGAATTCGCGAGCGTTCGTCGCCGACCAATCGACGCCGAGCGACGCGCCGCAAGGTCGTTCTTTCCGGATCCCTTGGCCGGTCCGGGCTCGACCAGCGTGCCGGTTTCCAAGAGGCGGACATGAGGCGAGTCGTCGTCACGGGACTCGGGATGGTGACGCCGCTCGGCTGCGGCGTCGAGCCGACTTGGCGTCGGCTGCTGGCCGGCGAGAGCGGCGCGCGCCCCATCCTGACGTTCGACGTGTCCGACCTGCCCGCCAAGATCGCATGCACCATCCCGCGCGGTGACGGCTCCGACGGCACCTTCGATCCCGATCAGTGGATGGAGCCCAAGGAGCAGCGCAAGGTGGACGATTTCATCGTCTTCGCCATGTGCGCGGCGCGCCAGGCGCTCGATGACGCCGGGTGGCGGCCGCAGACCTACGAGGACCAGATCACCACCGGGGTGCTGCTGGGCTCCGGGATCGGCGGCATCGGCGGCATTTCCGACACGGCCATCATCCTCAAGGAAAAAGGTCCGCGACGGGTGTCCCCGTTCTTCATTCCGGGCCGGCTGATCAATCTCGCATCCGGCTACGTGTCGATCGAGTTCGGACTCAAAGGGCCCAATCATTCAGTCGTCACCGCGTGCTCGACCGGGGCGCACGCCATCGGCGACGCCGGACGCCTGATCGCGCTGGGCGATGCCGACGTGATGGTGGCAGGGGGCACCGAATCTCCGGTCAACCGGTTGTCGATCGCCGGCTTTGCGGCGTGCCGCGCGCTGTCGACCTCGTTCAACGACACGCCGAGCCGCGCCTCGCGCCCCTATGACCGTGATCGCGACGGCTTCGTCATGGGGGAGGGGGCCGGCGTCGTGGTGCTCGAGGAGCGGGACCACGCCAGGGCGCGCGGCGCGAGGATCTACGCCGAGCTGGTCGGCTATGGCCTGTCAGGGGACGCCTATCATATCACCTCGCCGGCGCCGGATGGAGACGGCGCGCTGCGCTGCATGAAAATGGCGGTCAAGCGTGCCGGGATCTCGGCGGCGGACATCGATTACATCAACGCCCACGGAACGTCGACGCCGGTCGGCGACGAGATCGAGCTCAATGCCGTTCACGGACTGGTCGGCAATGCGGCAAGCCGCGTCTCGATGTCGTCGACCAAGTCATCGATCGGCCATCTGCTCGGTGCCGCCGGAGCCGTGGAGGCGATCTTCTCCATCATGGCAATCCGCGACCAGACGGCGCCGCCGACCATCAATCTCGACAATCCGTCGGTTCAGTCACCGATCGACCTCGTCGCGCACCGTGCACAGAACCGCCACATCCGCGTGGTCCTTTCCAACTCGTTCGGATTCGGGGGAACCAATGCGTCGCTCGTGTTCCGTGGCGTGGCCGACGATTGAATTCACGCTTTCGCCATATTTGACGCTGACCTTCCGCCGACGATCGGCCGACGGACATGAAACCTGACGCAGGCAAGCCGTCGTCTCGCGGCAACGGGACCGACGCTCCCCAGGCGGCCGATTCGTCGTGGCCGGGCAGGTCGAGCTATGCGGCGGAGCACCGCCATGCGCCCGACCGGCCGTCGCCTCGCAGCCCGCGCACCGCATTGGAGCCTGAACTCGTGCCAGAACCCAAGCGTGCATCGCGCCGTGCCCGCAATCCCTTCGTGATCGTCGGCAGCGCGTTTTTCACTCTCGTCATGCTGGTGGGGGTCGTCGGCGCCATTGGGCTCGCCGCCGGGCGGCAGCGATTCGAGGCCCCCGGACCGCTCGACTCCGACAAGATCGTCAACATTCCGCGCGGCCTGGGATTGCGCGACATCGCCGACCTCCTGCAACGGGAGGGCGTGATCGGTCCCGGCTGGATGCAGAACGCGGTGTTCATCGGCGGGGTCGTGGTGCGCAAGGCGCAGAGCGAGCTCAAGGCCGGAGAATACGAATTTCACAAGCAGTCGAGCGTCGCCGATGTTCTCGGCACGCTGGTCGAAGGCAAGGTCATCCTGCATTCCGTCACCATCCCGGAGGGACTGACCTCGGAGCAGGTCGTCGCTCGACTGATGGAGAATCAGACGCTCGGCGGCGACATCAAGGAAATCCCCAAGGAGGGAACCCTGTTGCCGGAGACCTACAACTTCAACCGCGGCACGACGCGCGAGCAGATCCTCCAGCAGATGCAGCAGAAGCAGCGCGACATGGTGCAGCGGATCTGGGAACGGCGCGCCGGCGACCTGCCGATCAAGACTCCCGAGCAGCTGGTCGTGCTCGCCTCGATCGTCGAGAAGGAGACCGGCAAGTCCGATGAGCGCTCGCGCGTTGCCGCCGTCTTCGTCAATCGGCTCAAGCAGCGCATGCGGCTGCAATCGGATCCGACCATCATCTACGGCCTGGTCGGCGGCAAGGGAACGCTCGGCCGGCCGATCATGCGCTCCGAGATCGAGCAGCCGACGCCCTACAACACCTATGTGATCGACGGGATGCCGCCCGGTCCGATCGCCAATCCGGGCCGCGCCTCGCTCGAGGCCGCCGCCAATCCGGCGCGCACCAAGGAGCTCTATTTCGTCGCCGACGGCACCGGCGGCCACGCGTTTTCCGAGAGTCTCGACCAGCACCAGAAGAGCGTCGCCCGCTTGCGCCAGATCGAGCATGAGGGCCCCAAGGACGTGCCCGATGCGGCGGCCTTCGCCCCGGTGCCGCGTCCGGGCACGCCGGCGTCGGCGGGCCGGCAGCCGCCCGGCGCGGGGCCGGCGGCGCCGCGCAACGCCCAGCAGCGCGTCGACCAGGCCAAGCCGCGGGCCAATGCGCAGCGGCCGGCGACGGATCAGAGCCCGCCGCAGCAATAGCGGTTCGCTTTCCGAAGCATGCGGCAATCGCGGACGACCGCGCCGCATCCGATCCGACCTGATGGGCGCGCGCACCCGACGCTCCGCCACTCAGCGCCAACTCCTGCCGAGCTTGTGACGGCAGCGTGCCGCCGCTACGGTTTCGGTCGGCCGAATCGAATCCGGACAGGTTTCATTCATGGCGCTGTCGAGCATGACCGGCTTCGCGCGGGCTGACGGCGCCTGCGGCGCCTATGTGTGGGCCTGGGAGCTCAAGTCGGTCAACGCCAAGGGCCTCGAGGTCCGGCTCAGGCTGCCGCCGGGCTGGGATTCGATCGAGCCGCCGGCGCGGTTGCGCATCTCCCAGGCACTGTCGCGCGGCACCATCCACGGCACGCTCTCGGTGCGACGCGAAGGCGTGCCCCCGGCGGTGCGCATCAACGAGCCGGTGCTCGCCGCCGTGCTCACGGCCATCCGCGACATCGCGCACCGCATCGACGCGGCGCCGGCGACGCTGGACGGCATCCTGTCCCTCAAGGGCGTCATGGAGGTCATCGACGAGGACGAGCGCGAGGCCGACCGCCGCGTCGCCGAAGCGGCTGTCCTCGCCGGGTTCGCCAGCTGTCTTGCCGGTCTCGTCGACATGCGCCGCCATGAGGGCGAGGCGCTGGGGCGGGTTCTCTCCGCGCGGCTCGACGAGATCGCGGCGCTCGCGGCGCGGGCGGAGACCGCTCCGGCGCGGCGGCCGGAGGTGATCAAGGCACGGCTCGCCGAGCAGGTCGCCCAGCTGCTCGGCGCCTCGGATCGTTTCGACGCCGACCGCCTGCATCAAGAGGCGATCCTGATCGCCACCAAGGTCGACGTGCGCGAGGAGCTGGACCGGCTCTCCGCCCACGTGGCGCAGGCCCGCCACCTGGTGGCGCAGGGCGACGCGGTCGGCCGCAAGCTCGACTTCCTGAGCCAGGAGCTCAACCGCGAGGCCAATACGGTCTGCTCCAAGTCGAACGACATCGAGCTCACAAATATCGGGCTGGAGCTCAAACGGGTGGTCGAGCAGTTTCGCGAGCAGGTGCAGAACCTGGAGTAATCGCGATGGGAGGGACCGCCGATCCGCATGATGATCCGGCAAGAATCAAGCGCCGCGGCCTGATGCTGGTGCTTTCATCGCCGTCGGGCGCCGGCAAGACCACGCTGTCGCGGCGGCTGCTCGAGGTCGATCCCGGCATCGAGCTGTCGGTCTCGGTGACCACGCGGCGACCGCGCCGCGACGAGGTCGATGGCCGCGACTATCATTTCATCGATGCGGCGCGGTTCGACGCCATGGTGGCGGGCGCAGAGCTGCTCGAATGGGCGATGGTGTTCGGCAATTGCTACGGCACGCCCCGCGGCGCGGTCGACGCCGCGCTGGCGGCGGGCCGCGACGTCCTGTTCGACATCGACTGGCAGGGCACGCAGCAGATGCGCGAGAAGGCACGGTCCGACCTGGTCAGCATCTTCGTGCTGCCGCCGTCGATTGCCGCGCTGGAGGAGCGCCTGCACGCGCGGGCCCAGGATGCCGCCGACGTGATCCGGCGGCGCATGGCGGTGGCGGCCGACGAGATGAGCCACTGGGCGGAATACGACTATGTGGTGGTCAACACCGATGTCGAGGTGGCCTTCGCCGACGTCCGCGCCGTCCTGTCGGCCGAGCGGCTCAAGCGCGAGCGGCAGATCGGCCTCGCCGCGTTCGTGCGCGGGCTGCAGGCGAACATCTGATTGGTAGCCCGGATGAGATCCGGGAGCGGCGGTTCGCCCGTCGAGGCCGTTCCCGCAGTTCTCGGCGCTCCATGCGGGCTGCCTCCGTGGGCCACGCCTCCTGCCGATCAATCCGCCAGCACCACGCGGCCGATGATGCGTCCGGCGCGCAGGTCGTCGAGGGTCTCCTGCGCCGCCGTGAACGGACGCTCGGTGATCGGGATGGCGGGGAACGTCCCGGCGCGGGCCAGCGTCATCATCTCGCGCGCCTCCTCGAGGGTGCCGGTGATGGTTCCCTCGATGGTCATGGCGCGCAGCGGGAACATCGCAACCGGGGTGGTGAAGGTGCCACCCAGAAGCCCCGTCACCACCACCTTGCCGCCCTTGGTGAGCGCGCCGAGCGCGAACTGCAGCGACCGTTCGGATCCGACGAAGTCGCAGGCGGCGAGCACGCCCCCGGTCAACCCCATCAGCGCCTTGCGGGCCGCCGGATCGGCGGGGTCGAATGCCGCTGCCGCGCCGGCCGCCAGCGCCGCCTCGCGCTTCTTCGGGTCGATGTCGGCGACAACGGGGGCCTGCGGCAGCAGCGCCTTGGCGAAGCTGAGCCCCATCATGCCAACGCCACCCAGGCCGACCAGCAGCGCCGGACCGCGCTGGGCGTGGGCGCCCAGATGCTTGATCGCCGAGAACGCCGTGATGCCCGAGCACATGTAGGCCGCGGCGAGCGCCTGCGGCAGCGGCGCGTAGTCGAGCAGGTAGCGCGGATGCGGAACCAGCACGTGGGTCGCGAACCCGCCGTCGACCTGGACCCCGAGGTGTCGCGGCGCCGCGCACAGGTTCTCCTCGCCGCCGCGACAGGCAGCGCACTCGCCGCAGCCGATCCAGGGAAACACCGCCACCTCGCGTCCCGGCTCGGCACCGGCCGCCTGCGGCCCGGCGCGCTCGATCACGCCGGCGATCTCGTGACCGAGGGTGAACGGGAGGCTGCGCCCGGCGCTGACATCGAGGCGCTTGTCGCCGCCGAGCAGGAAATAGCCGTCCTGCAGGTGCACGTCCGAATGGCATACGCCGCAGCGTCGGATGCGCACCAGAACGTCGCTCCCTTGCGGCTGCGGGCAGTCGACGACGGTTTGACACAGCGGGGTTGCGTAGGCGGTCAGCGACTGGCGCGTCATCAGGGTCATCGGCGTCCTCCGGGTTTTCTGCCCATCATGATAGCGTTCCGGCGCGCATCTCGGCGAGGGCGCGGGCCAATCCGACGAAGCCCGCGACCGGGATCTCCTCGGCCCGCGCGGTGGGGTCGAGGCCAACCGCACCGAGCAGGGCCAGAGGGTCGACGCCGAGCGATTTCAGGCTCTGGCGCAGCATCTTTCGTCGCTGGCCGAAGGCCGCTTCGGTGACCCGCTCGAGCGCACCTCGGTCGCAGCGCATCGGCTCCGCCCGCGGCACCAGGCGGACCACCGACGATGTCACCTTGGGCGGCGGCACGAAAGCGCTCGCCGCGACGTCGAACAGGATGCGCGCCTCGGCGCGCCAGCCGGCGAGCACCGCCAGCCGTCCGAAGCTCTTCGATCCCGGCGCCGCAACGATGCGCTCGGCGACCTCGCGCTGGAACATCAGCACCAGGGCATCGTACCAGGGCGGCCACGGCTCGGCGGTGAGCCACCTCACCAGCAACGCGGTGGCGATGTTGAAGGGCAGGTTGGCCACGATTCGGGCCGGCCCGGAGCGGAGGTGAGGCCGCACGTCGAAGTCCAGCGCATCACCTTCGATGACCGTGAGGCGGCCGGGGAGGCGTTCGGCGACCTCCTGCAGCGCCGCCACCGATCGCGGGTCACGCTCGACCGCCACCACGCGCGAAGCGCCCTGCGCCAGCAAGGCCCGGGTCAGGCCGCCGGGGCCGGGCCCGATCTCCACCACGGTGACCCCGTCGAGCGGTCCGGCGGCCCGGGCGATGCGCGAGGTCAGGTTGAGATCGAGCAGGAAATTCTGGCCGAGGGATTTCCGTGGCGTCAGCCCGTGGCGGCGGATGACGTCGCGCAGCGGCGGCAGATCGTCGACCGGGCTCATCGCGCGCCGGCGGATGCCGCGACGGGCACTCCGGCCGAGGCCAGGCGGTGCGCCAGCCGCAACGCCTCGATCAGGCTCGCGGGATTGGCCCGGCCGCTGCCGGCGATGTCGAATGCGGTGCCGTGATCGGGCGAGGTCCGCACGAATGGCAGCCCGAGCGTGACGTTGACGGCGTGATCGAAGGCCAGGGTCTTGATCGGGATCAGCGCCTGGTCGTGGTACATGCACAACGCCACGTCATAGGTGGCGCGTGCGGCCGGGTGGAACATGGTGTCGGCGGGCAGTGGGCCACGGGCGTCGATCCCGGCCGCCCGCAGCCGTTCGACCGCCGGTGCGACCACGCCGAGGTCCTCGTCTCCCAGGGTGCCATCCTCGCCCGCATGGGGATTGAGTCCGGCGACCGCCAAACGTGGATGGACGATGCCGAACCGGTGCTCCAGGTCGTGTGCGACGATGCGTCCGGTCTCGACCACGAGGTCGGCGGTCAAACGCGCCACGACCTCGCGCAGCGGCAGGTGAATGGTCACCGGAACGACGGCGAGCTCCGGAGACCACAGCATCATCACGGCGCGCAGCGCCGGGCCTCCGGACGCCTGCGCCAGCTTGGCGAGAAACTCGGTGTGTCCGGGCTCGGCAAAGCCGGTACGGTACAGCACCGACTTGGCGACCGGATTGGTGACGACCGCGGCGGCGTTGCCGGCCTGGACATCGGCCACCGCCCGGCGGATCGATGCGATCGCAGCCGGCGCGCTGGAGCGGTCGGGATGGCCGGCTTCGGCGGTGACGGCAAGCCCGAGCGGGGCGACCGGCAGCGCGTTCGCAAATGCGGCCCAGGCCTCGGCGGGCTGCACCTGGGCGATCGGCACCGACAGACCGAGGCGCGCGGCGCGTCGCGCCAGATGGTCGGGATCGGCGCTCACATAGAACGGTGGCAGCGCGAGCTCCGCGCGACGGCCCCAGGCCGCAAGGGTGATGTCGGGTCCGATCCCGGCCGGCTCGCCGAGGGTCACGGCCAGGCTCAGGGGCATGACCGGCGCTCAAGGGGTCTCGGTCATGGCGAGCGGATTTCGATCATGGCGGCGCTTCGCAGCTCCTTGAGATACCGTTTGGCCTGTGCGGCGAATCGTTCATTGGAGATGGCCTCGCGCACCTCGCGCTTGCCCGGCGTCTCGCCGCTGACCTGGTCGCGGGCGCAGACCGCAAAGAGCTCCACGCCCTGCAGCGTGATGTCCGGCGGCGTCAGGTGGCCGAGCGGCGTCTTGTCGAGAATCTCGCGTTGCGCCGCTGGCACGTCGGCGCTGGACCGGGTGATCGTCTCGCGCACCGCGACGTCCGCCATGGCGCGGGCAATGGGCACGCCTTCCTCGCAGCTCTGGAACCGCGTGCGCAACCCCTCGGCCTCCTTGGCGCGGGCCTCGAATTCGTTCGGCGGCGCGCCTTGCGGCACGATGAACAGGATCATGCGCAGCTTGTACTGGTTGGTAACGGGCTCCGGCTTGTCGTCCTTCTTGCGCGCCTGCATGGCGTCGGTGACGTCCTTCTCACCGACCGTCAGGGTCGACTGGAACTTGCCGCGGATGATGCTGCTCCAGGCGATGTCGGCCTTGATCCGCCCCTTGAGCTTGGGCACGTCGATCCCGGCGTGAGAGAGCGACTCGGCAAACTTCTCCGAGGTGGTGCCGGCGCGTCGCGCGATCCCGTCGAAGGCGCCATCGACGTCCTTGTCCTTGATATCGAGGACGTACTTCTTGGCGACCTGCAGCTTGAGCTTTTCGTCGATCAGCTCCTCGAGCGCCTCCTGCCGCGTCTGCACCTTGTGGGTCGACAGCTCAGTGAGCTTGATGCGCTGGGTGACGTCGAGCACGGTGATCAGGTCGCCGTTGACGACGGCGGCGGCCTGCTGGGCCAACGCCGCGGACGGCAGGCCCATAACGCTGACCGTCAAGAGGCCGGCGGCCCATATCCCGAATCGCATGCGCGGACGCCAATCCACCTTCGATGTTCTCCGTTCGTCGAGCACGTCAAGACCCCGATATCACCTGACTTCGGCCGTCCTCACTGCATCGGCGTCGACGCCGTGCTGAACCCCTGCGAGAACGTGCCCAGGGTCCGCAGGCTGAACTGCAGCATGACGGTGTTGTTGACCACCGGGGGCGCCGTCCCGCTGTACGCGAAGTCCTTGATATAGTTCATCGATATGGCAAAGCAATCGTCAATGTAGCCGACCCCGGTGCGCAGCTGGTCGATCTGGTTGCTGTCGATCTCGTAACGCGTCGCGCCGATCAGCGACCAGTTCTGATTGATCTTGAACGTCGTGGTGCCGAGAATGCCGTCGCGCCGGGTGAGGAACCCGAGGTCCGGCTCTGCCGCGTAGTCGCCGAACAGCACCGAGACGCTGAAGCGTTCGAACGCGGCGCGCGCCTCGAATTCGGCCCGCTGCACCGCGAGCGTCGCCTCGTCGAAGCGGAACCGCGACGTGAACATGTAGGTCTTGTCGGGCTGGTAGGACAGTCGTGCCACATAGTCCGAGAGCCGGGTGGCAAGGCCGCTGTCGATGCCCACGCCGGTGCCGTCGTTGACGGCGAAGGAATTCTGCCCGAACAGCTGGTAGGACTGCCCGAACAAGGCATTGACGGTGCCGCCCTGGTTGAATTGGGCGGTGTACTGGGCGCCGTAGTTCACCCGAGTACCGCCCTCGACACGGTCCCAGCCGGAGAACTTGTCGACGCGGAACAGGTTGCTGTCGTCGAAGATCAGGCTCTGCGAGTCCTCGTTCGGAAGCTTGCCGATATTGGTCTCGTTGGGCCGCACGATCAGCTGGGCGATCGGCTCGATCGTCTGGGTGCCCCACGACGAGACGTTGATGAACGGATAACGGTATTCCACGCCGACCGCCGGCATGACGCGGCCGGTATCGGTGTTGCCGGTGGGGATGAAGTTCGCCACGCCCGGCTGGTTGGTGATCGACGACTGCGCGACGTCGCCGCGCAGCGACACGAACGGGGTGATCATCTGCCCGATCGGATCGACGAAGGTCCGCTTCCAGGTCAGCTCGGCGGATGCCCGGGTATATTCTCCGGGCACGCCGCGGAGCACGCAGTTGGCCGGCGTGATGGCGGCCGGATTGGCGGTCGTCGGCAGGCACAGGTTGTTGTTGATGGCGTTGTTGTTGATGGCGTCGAACTCGGCGGATTCCCGAGTCAGGCTCGTCAGGTTCGACTTGAAGCTGAGCTCGCCGCCCAGGATCGGCTGCCCGAAGACCTTGGTATAGTCGATCACCGGCGCCACGACCGGCAGCTGGCTCTGGGTATCGGCCGCCGACAGACCGTAGAAGTACTGGACACGGGCGTCGAAATAGCTCTGGTCACCGCGGCCCGCCAGGTAGATCTGCGATACGCCGCCCTCCGTGACCTGATTCCGGAAGGCGTTGGCGCTCGTCATGTACCGGCTGTAGAGGCCGTAATCCTGGAGGAAGAACTTGTCGGACAGTAGCAGCGCGTCATAGCCCCACACCCACTTGTCGCTGAGCGCGAACTGGCCGGTCGAGTCGATGCTGCCGCGGAACGAGGTATTGCCCGGATAGGCCGCTCCGAACGCGTTGGCGAATGCGCCGGGATTGAGCTGGTCGATCCCGGCGACATGGACCGAGTAGGATCCGTTGTCGAGGCGCTGGCGAAACTCGCCCTGCAGCAGCAGGCCCTGCGCGCTGGAGAAAGTCGGCGTGATGGTGACGTCGTAGGACGGCGACAGCGCCCAGTAGTACGGGGTCGTCAGGTTGGCGCCGAGCGTGGTGCTGTAGCCGGCGACCGGAATCAGGAAGCCGCTCTTGCGCTTGACCGTCGGATCGGGCGCGGAAAAGAACGGTGACCAGAACAGCGGAACGCCGAACGCCTCGAGCCGCATGTTCTCGAAGTAGATCATCTGCTCGGCTTCGTCGTGGACGATGCGCTCCGCCTTGACCTGCCACTTCGGCGGCTTTGCCGGATCGTCCTTGCAGGGCTCGCACGCCGTGTAGGTTCCGCTCTGGAAGACCGTGCTGTTGCCCTTGCTGCGCTCGGCGCGCGGCGCTGCGAAGCGGGTGCGGTCGGGCGCTTCGAGGCGCAGCGAATCGACGAAGCCGTCGCGATAGTCGTCGTTGAGATCGAGGGTCTGGCCGTGGATGATCTGGCCGTCGGCCTGGACGATGATCACGTTGCCTTCGGCACGCAGGCGCTTGGTCTTCTGGTCGTAGACCACCTTGTCGGCCTCGATCGACGATCCCTTGTAGTACATCTGCACGCGACCCGTGGCCGCCACGCGCTCATTGGTATAATCGTAGTCAATTGCGTCCGCCTGGACCAGCATCTGTGCGTTGGGATTGTCCGGCGTCGCCGTGTGCGGGACCGGCTTGGGAATCCCGACCCAGGTCTGGCCCATCGTGGCGTCCTGGGCCAACGCCGGTGAGCACCCGGCCGCGAAGCTCGCGGCGAGCGCCGAGACGAAAAACATGATGGCTGCGTCGTACCGGTGACGGGGGCGCCGAGACCGCGGACGAGCGGCGACGAACGCGGCCATCACCCGTCCTCCTGGTACAATAGAACCACCAAGCCGGTGAGCGCGCCGACGAGCACAGGCAACCACGCCGCTGCCGCTGGGTGCATCAGCTCGGCCTTGCTCAAATCCCCGGTCACCTTCGACAGGACATAAAGCAGAAAGCCCGCGGCCATGCCACCCAAAACCATTTGCTGGACGCCGCCAAATCTAAAGAATCGTAAACTGACGGAGGCTGCCAAAAGAACCATGGCAACGAGGAAGAATGGCCTCGCAACGAGCAGCTGATATTGCAGCTTATAGCCGGCCGCCATGAGCCCGGCATTCTCCGCGATCTGAATATACGACGGAAGTTGCCAGAATGGCACAGTCTCCGGCGTCGCAAAGCTTTCGCGCACTTGCTCGTTTGTCAGATTTGTACTCAAGAGCAGCGAGTCAAAGTCGCGCGGCGGGGTCCCGGCCGCGAATACCCGAGCCTGCTCGAGGCGCCAGTGGCCGGGTTCCAGCGCCGCGCTCCTCGCCTCGATTCGCTCCTTGAAGTGGCCCGCCGGATCGAAGGTGAACACCGTGATGCCGCCCAGTCCGGCGCCTTGCTGAAGGCTGGAGGCGGCATTGATGATCGCCTGGCCTTCGGCGCTGCGCTGGCGCACCCAGAAGCCGCTGCCGGTCTGCTGGAAGCCGGATGACGGGCTCTCGCCGTTGATCTCGGCCTCCAGGCGTTTGGAGCGCTCGCGCAACACCGCCGACAGCGGATTATAGATCGTGGTGGCGACGATCCCGACGATCAGCGCCACCACCACGGCGGGTGCGACGAACTGCCAGGCCGAGATGCCGGCGGCGCGCGCCACCACCAGCTCGAGCCGGCGCGACAGCGTCAGGTAGCACACCATTGCGCCGATCAGCACCGCGAACGGCAGCATCTGTTCCATGACCTGGGGCACGCGGAACAAGGACGTCATGGCGACCAAGAGCGGCGAGACGTTGAAATCAGCGGCCTTCTGCAGCAGCAGGACATAGTCGGTCAGCACGATCAGGAGGAACACGCCGATGAACACCGCCATGACGGCGCTGAAGAACCGCTTCGCAAAGTACCGGGTCAGCGTGAGCGGAATCATCGGGTTCCCTCTCAGGCCGGTGCGAGTCGGCGGGACAGGCGCTCGACGATCGCGTTGACCGCCTCGGTCAGCGCCGCGGGCGGCTCGATCACGGTGCCGCGCGCGATGGCGTAGAGCCCGAGCCCGAAGGTCAGCGCCATCGCGCCGTAGACGAACAGGACGGCGCTCGGCGTATGGACGGCGAAAACCGTGCTGGCGAAACCGCTCATGCGCAGCACGCCGACGCCCGCGATGGCGAGCCCCATGGAAAATCCGCGGCTCTGGCGGGTGGTGCGCGGCGTGCCCAGCACCGCGAAGGCGATGACCGTGAATGCCAGCGGATACAGCGGGGCCGCCAGCCGGTCGTGAAACTCGGCGTTGAACTGGCCCGGCTGGGCCTTGATCATCGGATCGTTCGGATCGGGGCTGACGAGGTCCCACAGGTAGCGCTCGCGCGGCCCGTAGCTCACCACGGTCGACTGGCCGGTATATTGCGACAGGTTGAAGGCGTAGCGGTCGAACAGCACGATGGTCGGATCGCGCTGGGTGGCCTCGCGGCGCTGGACGCTGCCATTGACCAGAACCAGGAACGTTCCGCGATCGTTCTGCAGGATTTCCCCCTGCTCGGCCAGGAACGTCGCGCGCTCGTTGGGCGTCCGCCGGTCATCGATGAAGACCCCGAGCATCTGGCCGTCGGATCGCCGCTCGCGGATGTGGAACGTCATCAGGCCGCCCTCGACCGGGGTGAACCGTCCGGGCTGCACGATGCTGGTGACGACGTCCGCCTTCACCTGGTTGCCCCAGTCGCGGAGCTCGCGCAGCCCTTTCGGCGACAGATAGGCGCTGAGGACTCCCACCAGGGCGGCGACCACGCACGCCACGACCAGAAACGGCCGGAACACCCGCCACGGCGACATTCCGGCCGCCGTCATGACCACGATCTCGGAATCGCCGTTGAGCTTGTTCAGCGTGTAGGAGACGGCGATCACCAGCGCGATCGGCGCGATCACCAGAACCAGCAGCGGGATCAGCATGCCGGTCAGGCCGATGAACACCAGGACCGTCTGGCCCTGGTTGGTCATCAGGTCGATTTCCTTCAGCGCGTGCGTGACCCAGATGATCGCCGTCAGGCTCACCAGGACCAGCACGAACGCGCTGAAGCTCGTGCGGAAGATGTAGCGGTCGATTGAAGCCATTGTCAGGCGTCGTCTTTCGTTCTCAGCGGCACGTTCCAGGCCCGGCGCGTCCCGTCGGAGTTGTCGCGCCCTGGCCACCAATCGAGTCGGCCGCCGACCGACATGACATTTGGACAGCCGCCCAGCCGCCCGGTTTCTCGAGCACAACGCAATGAACTCGCAGCGTCCCGGGGAACCGCCTCCGCGTCAAGCCCAACTTCTTGATTTGGCACGCGATCCGGACCGGACGTGGCGGTTGGGCAACACCCGCGTCCGACCACTCCGCGGCGCGAAAGTCCCCGATGCGTCACCCGCGATCCGAGCCACCCCTCGCATGCTCCATAGACCGGCTCGATGGCGGGAGCGGGGCAGCCTCCTCGCCAGTCCCCGGGCGATGCTGTAAGACCCGCGTTAACATATCCGTAAGGGGGCGGGTCATCGCACCGCCACCCGCGAATTCCACCACAAGGACGCTGCCGTCATGTCGGAAGGCGTAAAGCTCGCATTCGCCCCGTTCGCGGCACCTGCCCGGGGCGTTCTCATCATCTTCGCCGATGATGAGCTGCGGCTCGGCCCGGCGACACGGACCATTGTGGCGCCCACCGATGATCTGATCGTCCGAGCGGCCGGCACCGAGCGGTTCACCGGCAAGAACGGCTCGAGCCTCGATATCGTGGCGCCGGCCGGGCTGAAGGCCTCGCGCCTTGTCGTGATCGGGACCGGCAAGGGCGCGGACAAGCCGGATCTGGTGAAGCTCGGTGGTATCGTGATGGGCAAGATGCCGGCCTCGGCGACCGAGGGTACGGTCCTGCTCGAGCTCGCGTCGGGGCCGCTGAAACCCGACCAGGCTGCCGACATGGCGGTCGGGATGCGGCTGCGCGCCTACACGTTCGACCGCTACAAGACCAGGCGCAAGGAGGGCGAGGATCAGGCCCGGAGCGCCCGTCTGACCCTCGGCGTCGGCAATGTGCCGGGCTCCCGCAAGGCGTGGGCCGACCGGCAAGCGGTCGCCGAAGGTGTCGAACTCGCCCGCGACCTCGTCAACGAGCCGCCGAACGTGCTGTTTCCCGTCGAGTTCGCCCGGCGCGCCACCGAGTTGAAGAAGGTCGGCGTCCACGTCGAGGTGCTCGACGAGAAGGCCATGGTCAAGCTCGGCATGAATGCGCTGCTCGGGGTCGGGAGGGGCTCGGAGCAGGAGAGCCGGGTCGCCGTCATGCGCTGGGACGGCGGCAAGAGCGGCGCGGCGCCGGTCGCCTTCATCGGCAAGGGGGTGTGCTTCGACACCGGCGGCATCTCGATCAAGCCCGCCGCCAGCATGGAGGACATGAAGGGCGACATGGCGGGCGCCGCGTGCGTGGTCGGGCTCCTGCATGCACTGGCGGCGCGCAAGGCCAAGGTCAACGCGGTCGGCGTGATCGGCCTGGTGGAGAACATGCCGGACGGCAAGGCCCAGCGTCCGGGCGACATCGTGACCTCGATGTCCGGGCAGACGATTGAGATCATCAATACCGACGCCGAGGGCCGACTGGTGCTGGCCGACGTGCTATGGTACGCGAAGAATCGCTTCAAGCCGAAGTTCATGGTCGATCTCGCTACCCTCACCGGCGCCGTCGTGGTGGCGCTCGGCAACGAGCATGCCGGGATGTTCGCCAACGACGACCGCCTGGCCGAGCGGCTGCACGAGGCCGGCGAGGCGACCGGCGAGCGGGTGTGGCGGATGCCGTTGGCGCCGGCCTACGACAAGCTCATCGATTCGAAATTCGCCGACATGAAGAACACCGGCGGCCGCCAGGCCGGCTCGATCACGGCGGCGCAGTTCCTCCAGCGCTTCGTCGACAAGACGCCGTGGGCGCATCTCGACATCGCCGGCACCGGCATGGGCGCGGCGCAGACCGAGATCAACAGGAGCTGGGGCTCCGGGTGGGGCGTGCGGCTGCTCGATCGGCTGGTGGCGGACCACTACGAGAAGTAGCGGCATGACCGAGGTGCTGTTCTACCATCTGCAGCATCAACCGCTCGACCGCGTCCTGCCGACCCTGCTGGAACGGTCGTTCGAGCGCGGCTGGCGGGTCGTGGTCCAGGCGGCATCGGACGAGCGGATCGAGGCGCTCGACGCCCATCTGTGGACCTATCGCGATGACGGATTTCTGCCCCACGGGACCTGGCGCGAGAGCGAGGCTGCGGCCCAGCCGGTCCTGCTAACGGTGGGGGACGACAATCCGAACGGCGCCACCGTGCGCTTTCTGATCGACGGCGTCCCGCTGCCGCGCGATGCTGCCGCCTATCAGCGCATCGTGCTGCTGTTCGACGGCGCCGACGCCGACGCGGTCGCGACCGCCCGTGAGCGGTGGACCGAGGCCAAGGGCAGCGGGTTCGACGTGACCTATTGGCAGCCGGACGAACTGGGACGCTGGCAGCGCCGGGCGTGATGCCGCGGTTGCGCGTCGCGGGTGCAGGCCGATTGCGTCTTGCTCCACGTCCGGTCAAAACCCTTCCATGCTCGTGATCGACGATCTTTCGGTGCGCATCGCCGGCCGGCTCCTCATCGACCACGCCTCGATCCAGGTGCCGGACGGCGCCCGCGTCGGGCTGGTCGGGCGCAATGGGGCCGGAAAGAGCACGCTGTTCCGGGTGATTGCCGGCGACATCGGTGCGGAGACCGGCGCGGTGCGCACATCGGCACGCGAGCGGATCGGCCGGCTGGCGCAGGAGGCGCCGGGGGGGCCGCAGAGCCTGCTCGAAACAGTGCTGGCGGCCGATACCGAGCGGGCGCATCTCGTGGCGGAAGCCGAGACCGCCCGCGATCCGCACCGCATCGCCGAGATCCAGACCCGGCTCGCCGACATCGGCGCGCATTCGGCGCCGGCCCGCGCCGCCGCCATCCTGGCGGGACTGGGCTTTGCGACGGCGGACCTGGCGCGCGCCTGCGCGGAGTTCTCGGGCGGCTGGCGCATGCGGGTCGGGCTGGCGGCGGCGCTGTTCGCCGCGCCCGACATCCTGTTGCTCGACGAGCCCACCAACTATCTCGATCTCGAGGGCACCCTGTGGCTCGAGGACCACATTGCGCGCTATCCGCGCACCGTCATGGTGATCAGCCATGATCGCGACCTCCTCGACAACGCGGTCGATTCGATCCTGCACCTCGATCGCGGCCGGCTCACGCTCTACCGCGGCGGCTTTTCGGCGTTCGAGCGCCAGCGCCGCGAGCGTCAGGAGCTCGACCAGAAATTCGGCAAGAAGCAGGAGGCCGAGCGGCGCCGGCTGCAGGCCTTCGTCGACCGTTTTCGCGCCAAGGCGTCGAAGGCCCGTCAGGCGCAGTCACGACTGAAGCTGCTCGCCAGGCTCGAGCCTGCCACCGCGGTGATCACCGAAACGATCCGGCCGATCGTCATCCCGCCGCCTTCGACCACGCTGTCGCCGCCGATCGTGGCGATCGACAATGTTGCGGTCGGCTACGCCCCCGGCCGTGAGGTGCTGAGCCGGCTGACGTTGCGCATCGACACCGAGGACCGCATTGCCCTGCTCGGCCCCAACGGCAACGGAAAATCGACGCTCGCCAAGCTGCTCGCCGGCCGTCTCGCACCGACGGCGGGAAAGATCGTCCGCGCCGATCGTCTCGCCGTGGCCTATTTTGCCCAGCATCAGCTCGACGAGCTGCGCGCCGGCGACAGTCCCTATGACCATGTCCGCCGCCTCATGCCCGACGCGCCGGAGGCCAAGGTGCGGGCGCGAGTTGGCG
>JBEKZK010000020.1:0-16152 GCA_049509935.1 Xanthobacteraceae bacterium
GGCCGGCGGGCATTGTGCGCCGGCAACAGGTCGATCAGCCGGCGCAGGATCGGCGCCGCATCGCCGATCAGCGCCGCGGCGGGCCGGCGCAGCCGCGCCGGCTCCTCGGGGTCGGCATCGATGCGGATGATCGCCAGGTCACCATCAACGCCCCACTGGGTCTGCTGCATGTGCAGCCTGGTGCCGACCCCGAGCACGACGTCGGC
This sequence comes from Xanthobacteraceae bacterium, assembly GCA_049509935.1. Classification (GTDB taxonomy): domain Bacteria; phylum Pseudomonadota; class Alphaproteobacteria; order Rhizobiales; family Xanthobacteraceae; genus AP-16. The sequence goes on from JBEKZK010000020.1 coordinate 207, forward strand.
CTCGGCCCACAAATCGCGGCCGAGCGGCAGGGTGACGCTCAACGGATCGCGGCTGTCGAGAATGCCGCGGCCGCGGCGATAGCCGAGCACCGGGGCCTGGAGCAGGGCGGAGAGCTCGGCCACCTCGGGGGAGGCGTCCTGCGCGCCGCCGCCGCACACGATCAGCGGGCGCCTGGCGCCGCCGAGCAGCCTGGCGGCGGCCAGCACCGCATCCTCGTCGATCGGCGGCCGCGGCGCCGGCTGCGGCGGCACCAAAGCGGCGGGACCCGTGCGTCCCCACACGTCGATGGCGCATTCGAGCGCCGCCGGCCCCGGCCGGCCGGTCGACATCGAGCGGATCGCCTCGGCGACCAGCCGGGAGGCCTCGTGCGGCGCGCGGATGCGCTCCGACCAGTCGACCAGCCGGGCGATAATGCCGGACTGGTCACGGATTTCGTGCAGATGCCCGAATCCGCGACCGATGTCGGCGTCCGGAATTTGTCCGATCAGCGCCAGCACCGGCGCGTTCATCGAGAACGCGTTGAGCAGGGCGGCGCCGGTGTTCAGCAGTCCAGGGCCGGGCACCACCACGTAGGCCTGCGGCTTGCCGGTCGCCAGCGCGGCGCCGAGCGCCATGTAGGCGGCGCCCTGTTCATGACGGGTATGGACGGTGCGGATGCTCTCGCCGGCCTTGAACAGCGCGTCGAACAGATGGTCGTTATGGACGCCGGGCAGGGCGTACATCGTCGTCACGCCGTGCGCCACCAGCGACGCGACGGTCGCCTCCGCGGTCGTCATCCGGTCCATGCGGGCTGCATGACGGCTCAAGCGCCGGGCGTCAACCCGATCCGAATGCTCAGGTGATGCTCAGGCGGCCGAATCGACGATCGTTTCCAGGTAGTGCGGCGGCACGCTGCAGCGCGCCTGTGCGAAGGCGTCGGCCAGCCGGTCGAGCGCCGCGACGATCTCGGGCCGCGGCATTTCGGCAGCGTCCATCTCGAGCCGTGCCGCCTGCGCGGATACCACCATCAGCCCGAATGTCGCTGCCGCCGACTTGAGCGAGTGCGCATCGATCGTGAGGTCGACGCGATTGTCGACGCATTGCATCATGCGCTCGATGCGGGCCTGCGCATCGTCGAAGAAGATGGCGAGAAGGCCGCGCGCGTTGTCGCTGCCGATCTCCTCGGCGAAACGATCCATGGCGAGGCGATCGAACACCATCGGCCCGGCGTCCGGGACGGCGCTCGGCGCCGCCACGTGCGGAGGGTCGTTCATCACCCGTTCGATCACCCGCTGGAGGCGGTCATGGGTGATCGGCTTTCCGGTGAAATCGTTCATTCCGGCGGCCTTGGCCGCGTCCATGTCGTCCTTGCGGGCATTCGCCGTCACGGCGACGATCGGGATGGCGCCGACCGGGCCGGGCAGCTTGCGGATTTCGCGACACGCGGTGAGGCCATCCATCACCGGCATCATCACGTCCATGAGCACGAGGTCGTAGCCGCGAGTCTGGACGGCCCTGACCGCCTCCAGCCCGTTGCCGACCGCATCGACCGTGTGGCCGATGTTCTCGAGCAGCTTCGTCGCCACCAGCAGGTTGGTCAGGTTGTCTTCCACCAGCAGAATGCGCAGCCGCCGCGCCGTCGGTCTGCCGGCATGGTCCCGGTCGAGCGCGCCGGGCGGCGACGGGGCAGCGCTCGATTCGTCGACACCGAACGGCAGGGTGACCGTGAACACCGTCCCGCAGCCCAATTCGCTCTCGACCTCGATGGAGCCACCCATCTGGTCGACCAGCTTTCGGCAGATCGCGAGACCGAGGCCGGTTCCGCCAAACCGGCGCGACATCGATCCATCGAGCTGGGAGAATTCCTGAAACAGCTTGGCGACGCCGTCGGGCGCCATGCCGATACCGGTGTCGCGAATCGCGAAGGTGATCGCATGGGCGTCCGCGCCGGGCCCGCCCGGGCCTCTGGACACCCCGATCCGCACCGATCCCTCGCTGGTGAATTTCACCGCGTTGCCGACCAGGTTGAGCAGGATCTGACGCAGGCGGCGCGAGTCGCCGACCAGCCGCTGCGGCACGTCCGGCTCGATCGCGAGGTCGATCCGCAGTCCCTTCTCGCGCGCCGCCGGCGCCAGCAGGTCGATCGTGCTGTGGAGGATTTGCGCGAGGTCGAGTGGGAGCGTTTCGATCTTCATCCGGCCGGCGTCGAGCTCGGAGTAGTCGAGAACGTCGTTGATGATCTGCAGCAGGTGACCGGCGGACTCCCGCAGCGCCGTGACGCAGCGGCGCTGCTCGTCGTCCAGACGGGTGTCCATCACCACGTCGGCCAGACCGATCACGCCGTTCAGCGGCGTGCGAATTTCGTGGCTCATCATGGCGAGAAAGGCCGAGCGCGCACGATTGGCGGCCTCGGCCTTGTCGCGGGCCTCGGCGAGCGCGGTTTCGGTCTGCTTGCGCGGGGTGATGTCGGCGTAGGTCCGCACCACGCCGCCGTCCGGCAGCGGCGTGCTGCGGACCTCCAGCACCATCCCGTTGGGACGCGTGCGCTCGTAGGCCTCCGGCCGCGCCGACAGGCCGCCGGATCGGATGAACGCGCGGACCTCAGGGTCGAGCATTTCGCCGTCGCGACCGAACTCGCTGGTCTCCCACTGATAGGCGAGGATGTCGCTGAACTTCGGACGGGTGCCGACGAAACGTTCGGGAAGGTCGAGCAGGGTCGCGGTCCGGCGGTTCATCACCGCGACGGTTCCGGTGCGGTCGATCATCATGATTCCCTGGCTCACGTGATCGAGCGCCGCTTCGAGCTCGGCGGACTTGTGGTCCATCGCGGCCTCGCGGTCGGCGAGCCGCTCGCGCACCCGGTCCAATCGCCGCCGGTAGCGGGCGCCGAGGCCGATGATGACCAGGGTGCATAGCACCAGCGCGGCGGCTGCCGCCTCGGATGCGCGCATGTCGCGCCAAGTGTCATGAATGATCACGCCGATCGACGCCAGGATGACCATCACCAGCCCGAGCCCGATGCCGGACCGGATCGGCGCCCGAATCAATTGTCGAAATCGTTCAATGTTCTTCACCCGGCAGTTGTCCTCTGCAAAGCGGGCCTGTCCGTATTTCCACGTGTATTTGCGTAGCCGAGAGGCGTTCCCAATTCCTAAACGGAACTGCGAGATCTCTCCTAGTTTGCGTTTACGTGATTGAAATTCCTCGTAAAATAAAGTGCGAGGTTGATCCTTCGGATCGGACTAGGTATCAATGCGCATCCGGAGCGGAAAGCCGTTCCGAATTAAGTAAAATCCGCTAGACCCTCGGCAAGTCGCAGCGCGCCTCGGTTGTGCGCCATCCAATGCCGCGCCCGCGGGCTCGACGGCCGGGCTGCCACATTCCGCAGCGTGGGCGCCGGTGTCGTCTGCCGCGGCGCCGTCTTAGTAATTCGAGTGCGGATTTTGGATCCGAAGTTCCGATGACGAGCGTGCCGTACATCTGATAGGAACTTCAAATCCACCGCACGAGCCAGCTCCGCCTTCGAACAGGACCGACGAATGCATCGCTACCGCACCCACACCTGCGGCGCGCTCCGTGACCGCCATATCGGCGAGACGGTGCGTCTGTCCGGCTGGTGTCACCGCATCCGCGACCACGGCGGCCTGCTGTTCATCGATCTGCGCGACCATTACGGGCTCACCCAGTGCGTCGCCGATCCCGACAGTCCGGCCTTCGCGGCCGCCGAGGCGCTGCGCGCCGAGTGGGTGGTGCGGGTCGACGGCCGGGTGCGGCAGCGTCCCGCCGGAACCGAGAACTCCGACCTGCCGACCGGCGCCGTCGAGGTCTTCATCACCGACATCGAGGTGCTGGGACCCGCCGGCGAGCTGCCGATGCCGGTTTTCGGCGACGCCCCATACCCTGAGGAGACGCGGCTGAAATACCGCTTCCTCGACCTGCGGCGCGAGCGGCTGCACCGCAACATCATGAAGCGCGGCGCGATCATCGATTCGATCCGCCGGCGCATGAAGGACCAGGGATTCTTCGAGTTCCAGACCCCGATCCTCACCGCCTCATCGCCTGAGGGAGCGCGCGACTTCCTGGTGCCGTCGCGGCTGCATCCGGGTAAATTCTACGCCCTGCCGCAGGCGCCGCAGCAGTTCAAGCAGCTTCTCATGGTGTCGGGCTTCGACCGCTATTTCCAGATCGCCCCGTGCTTTCGCGACGAGGACGCGCGCGCCGACCGCTCGCCGGGCGAGTTCTACCAGCTCGACGTCGAGATGAGCTTCGTCACCCAGGAGGACGTGTTCGCCGCGGTCGAGCCGGTGCTGCACGACGTGTTCGAGGAGTTTTCCGAGGGCCGGCCGGTGACGTCGAAATTTCCGCTGATTTCTTACGCGGACGCGCTGCTGCGCTATGGCACCGACAAGCCCGACCTGCGCAACCCGCTGGTCATCGCCGACGTCACGGCGGAGTTCAACGAGCCGTCGGTCACGTTCAATGCCTTCAGGAATGTCATCAAGGCTGGCGGCGTGGTGCGCGCGGTGCCGGCGCCCGGAGCCGCAGCGCAACCGCGCTCGTTCTTCGACCGGCTCAACGAGTGGGCGCGCTCCGACATGGGGGCGCCGGGGCTCGGCTACATCGTGCTCGACGTCGACGGTGGCAAGGGACCGATCGCCAAGTTCATCCCGCCCGATGTGCAGCGGCGGATCGCCGACAAGGCGGGGATCAAGCCGGGCGACGCGGTATTCTTCGCCGCCGACAAGCCGGCCGCTGCCGCCAAGCTCGCGGGCGCCGCGCGCGTGCGCATTGGCGACGAGCTCGGCCTCGCCGACAAGAGCCGCTTCGAATTCTGCTGGATCGTCGATTTCCCGATGTACGAATGGAACGAGGAGGAGAAGAAGATCGACTTCTCCCACAATCCGTTCTCCATGCCGAACCTGCCGGCCGACGAGTTCCTTGCACTCGATGCGGCCGACACGGAGAAGATTCTCGGCCTCAAGGCGATCCAGTACGACATCGTCTGTAACGGCATCGAGCTGTCTTCAGGGGCGATCCGCAACCATCGCCCCGAGGTCATGCGCAAGGCGTTCGCCATTGCGGGCTACGGACCGGAGGTGCTCGAGCAGAAGTTCGGCGGCATGCTGCGCGCGCTGTCCCTCGGCGCGCCTCCCCACGGCGGCATTGCGCCGGGCATCGACCGCATCGTCATGCTGCTGTGCGGCGAGGAGAACCTGCGCGAGGTCGTGGTGTTCCCGATGAACCAGCGCGCCGAGGACCTGCTGATGGGCGCGCCGTCCGAGGTCGGCCCGAAGCAGCTGCGCGAGCTGCACATCCGGCTCAACCTGCCGGCCAAGTCCGACAAGGTATGAGGGCTGTCCGAAGACGGTAGGGTGGGCCGAAAGGGCGAACGCCCTTTTGTGCCCACCCTACGAGTCGAGGCTTTGCCCGACCTACGTGGCTGCCACCTGCCGGCCACGGATCGTTTGGCGCGGGCAGGTCGATGGGGTTCAATCGGACCCGCAATGGCGTCAGGGGGAAGCCGGTGCCGAACGACCTGTCAGACGATCTGCGCAAGAACGCGCTCGCCTATCATCGGCTGCCGCGCCCCGGAAAGCTCGAGATCCAGGCAACCAAGCCGCTGGGCAACCAGCGCGACCTGGCGCTGGCCTACACGCCGGGCGTGGCCGCTGCCTGCGAGGCGATCGCGGCCGACCCGGCGCTTGCCGCCGAGCTCACCGCGCGGGCCAATCTGGTTGCCGTGGTATCCAACGGCACCGCGGTGCTCGGCCTCGGCGACATCGGCCCGCTCGCCGGCAAGCCGGTGATGGAAGGCAAGGCGGTGCTGTTCAAGAAGTTCGCCGGCATCGACGTGTTCGACATCGAGATCGCGGCGCGCACGGTCGACCACGTGGTCGAGGTGGTGGCGGCGCTCGAGCCGACCTTCGGCGGCATCAACCTGGAGGATTTCAAGGCGCCCGAATGCTTCGACATCGAGCTGAAGCTCAAGGAGCGCATGAAGATTCCGGTGTTCCACGACGATCAGCACGGCACCGCGATCATCGTGGCAGCAGCCGTCCTGAACGCCCTGCAGCTCGCCGGAAAGTCGATCCAGGCCGTCAAGATCGTGGCGTCGGGCGCAGGCGCCGCCGCGCTCGCCTGCCTCAATCTGTTGGTGTCGCTCGGCGCCCGGCGGGAGAATATCTGGATCGCCGACATCGAGGGCGTGGTGTACGAGGGGCGTCCCCAGCTGATGGACCGCTGGAAGGCGGTCTATGCCCAGAGGACCGCGCTGCGCACCTTGGGCGACATCATCGCCGGGGCCGACATCTTCCTCGGCCTCTCGGCGGGTGGCGTGCTCGAGCCCGACATGCTCGAGGGCATGGCGCAGCGCCCGCTGATCATGGCGCTCGCCAATCCGACGCCGGAGATCATGCCGGACGTGGGGCTGGCGGCGCGGCCGGACGCCATGATCTGCACCGGCCGCTCCGACTTCCCCAACCAGGTCAACAACGTCCTGTGCTTTCCCTACATCTTCCGCGGCGCCCTCGACGTCGGCGCCACCACCATCAACGAGGAGATGAAGCGAGCCGCCGTCGAGGCGATCGCGGCGCTTGCCCGCGAGGCGCCGTCGGACGTCGCGGCGCGCGCCTACGGGGGAGAGGCGAGCGGCTTCGGCACCGGCTCGCTCATTCCCAGTCCGTTCGATCCGAGGCTGATCCTGCGCATCGCGCCGGCGGTTGCCAAAGCCGCGATGGCGTCCGGCGTGGCGACCAGGCCGATCGGCGACCCGGCGCTCTATGAGGAACGGCTCAACCGCTTCGTGTTCCGTTCCGGCTTCATCATGAAGCCGATCTTCGCCCAGGCGAAGACGGCGCTCAAACGCGTGGTCTACGCAGAAGGCGAGGACGAGCGCATTCTGCGCGCCACCCAGGTGGTCATCGAGGAGGGCCTGGCGCGACCGATCCTGGTCGGCCGTCCGGCGGTGATCGAGGCCCGGCTTGCCCGCTTCGGGCTCTCGGTCCGGCCGGGACGCGACTTCGAGCTGGTCAATCCGGAGGACGATCCGCGCTACCGCACCTATGTGCAGACCTACACCGAGGTGGCCGGCCGCAACGGCATCACGCCGGACGCGGCCCGTACCATCGTGCGCACCAACGCCACCGTGATCGCGGCACTCGGAGTGCGGCAGGGCGAGGCCGACGCGATGATCTGCGGCGTTCAGGGCCGCTACATGGCGCATTTGAAGGACATCCGCGACGTCATCGGGCTCGCGCCCGGCACCCGCGACTTCGCGGCGCTGTCGTTGCTGATCACGTCCAAGGGGGCCTACTTCCTGGTCGACACCGAGGTGACATTGGAGCCGACCGCCGAGGAGATCGCCGAGACCGCGGTGCTCGCCGCCGCCCACGTGCGCCGGTTCGGGCTCGAGCCGAAGATCGCGCTGGTGTCCCACTCGGATTTCGGCAGCCACCACAGCGCCTCGTCGGCCAAGATGCGGAAAGCGGGCGAGCTGCTCGCCGCGACCCATCCGGAGCTCGAGGTGGATGGCGAGATGCATGGCGACACCGCGCTCATCCGGGACTATCGCGAGCGCGTGTTTCCCTATTCGCGACTGAAGGGGGAGGCGAACGTGCTGATCATGCCCAACCTCGACGCCGCCAATATCGCCAATCAGTTGATCAAGGTCCTGGCCGACGCGCTCGCGGTCGGGCCGATCCTCATCGGTGCGGCGCGCCCGGCTCACATCCTCACTCCGGCGGTGACCGCACGCGGCGTCGTCAACATGACGGCAGTGGCCGCCGTCGAGGCGCAGACGGTCTAGCTACCTGACGAGATTCTTCTTGATCGCCGGTCGTGTTCCGCCTATTTGGGACTCTCGCCGTGAACGATCCTGTTTGGGCCGGCTGCGGCGACATTCTTGTCCGTGGAGCCGGCCCGCCGGCAAACCTGCCTCAGTTGGGTTCTATCTCTGGTTGGGGAGGACGCCATGCGCAAGAGCGCGCTCTTTCAACTGGTGACCGGCCTGGAAGCCCCGGGCGTTTCCCCGCAGGACGACAGCCGAAGCGCCGCGCCCACGGCGGTTCAGGCAGACCAGCGCAACGATCATTTCGTGGTCAGGAACGGCGTGCGCTGCGCCGGCGCGCATCTGATCATCGACCTCTACGAGGCCGAGCGGCTCGACGATATCGACCACATCGAGGAGACGCTGCGCGGATGCGTGGCGGCCGCCAACGCCACCTTGCTGCATATCCATCTGCATCACTTCGAGCCCAACGGCGGGGTGTCGGGCGTGGCGGTTCTCGCCGAGAGCCACATCTCGATCCATTCCTGGCCCGAGGCGAGCTATGCGGCGCTCGACGTATTCATGTGCGGCAACGCCAACCCGGATGCCTGCGTTCCGGTGCTGCGGGAGGCCTTCAGGCCGCAGCGGGTCGCCGTAAGCGTGCTGCTGCGCGGGCAGGGCGCCTGATCGGGGTCGCGGCCGCCCGCCAGCGTATCGGAACCGCGCCATGTCGAATCTCGCCGCGAGTCCCGGCCGTCGGTTGAATGCAGCATCGACGGCGACAGGCCGCGCGACGCCCCGCCGGCGACGGAGCGTCGTTCGGCAACAAGTGCGGCGGATTTGAAGCTCCTATCAGATGTGCGGCACGCTCGTCATAGGAACTGCAAATCCTAAAAGCCGCACTAGAATCATAGACTTGCTAGTGCACCTCTGGATTCCGAAGTTCGCACCAGAGGATGTCGCCAAGTGATGCGAACTTCGGAATCGGTGCACTAGGCTCGACGAGGGCGGCATGACCGAACAGCGGTGGCTTCCGGAGACGTTGTACGACAGCTGGGGCATCCGGATGAGCTACCGGGTCGAGCGAATCCTCTACGAGACGCAGACCGAGCATCAGAGCCTGGTGCTGTTCGAGCACAAACGGTTCGGCAAGGTGCTGATGCTCGACGGCGCCACCCAGGTCACCAGTCGCGACGAGTTCATCTACCACGAGATGATGACCCACGTGCCGATCCTGGCCCACGGCGCGGCACGTGAGATTCTGGTGGTCGGCGGCGGCGACTGCGGCATTGCCGAAGAGGTGCTCAAGCACGCCTCGGTCCGGCGCCTGACCCAGGTCGAGATCGATGCCTCCGTGGTCGCATTCGCCAAGGAGCACTTCCCGGAGTTTACCGGTCCGGTGCTGGCCGATCCCCGCTTCGACCTCGTCATCGACGACGGCATGAACTATGTCGCCTCGACCGACCGGCGGTTCGACGTCGTGATCGTCGATTCGACCGATCCCCAAGGGCCTGGCGCGGTGTTGTTCACGCCGGAATTCTATGCGGCCTGCAAGCGGTGCATGACGCCGGGCGCCATCATGGTGACACAGAACGGAGTGCCGTTCATGCAGCCGGACGAGCTCGTCTCGAGCGTCGGCATTCTCAGCCGGTTGTTCGCCGACGCCGGATGCTACGTGGCCGCCATCCCGACCTACGTGGGAGGCCACATGGCGATGGGCTGGGCGACGGCCGATGCGACGCTGCGCGCGGCGAGCATCGCGACGATCACCGAACGCTATTCGGCCGCCGGCCGGTTTGCCACCGGATACTGGACCCCGGAGGTGCACCGCGCCGCGTTCGCTCTCCCGCGATTCATCGCCGAAGCGGTGGATCAGGCGAGGCGAGCCTGATCCGCCCGCCGATGGTCAGGACGGCCGGCTGGCATTCGCCTTCGCGCCACGACCGCGGCCCGGTTTGGTCCGTTCGAGCTCGGCCAGTCCGGCGAGGTTGGCGTGCTTGGAGGACTTGCGCGACTTGTGGCCCGCGACCTCCTCGGCGAGATCGACCAGCGCCCGACGGATCTGCGGGTCCTCGATCTGCGAATAGGCGCGCACCAGCCGCACGGCTCCCGCGCTCTCGAGAAAGCTCAACCCGGAATTGATGTTCTCGGTGGTGTCCGTGGTCCGCTGATCGCCGCTGAAGAAGAACGAGACCGGAACACTGAGCACCTCGGCGATGCGTGCCAGTCGCCCGGCGCCCACCCGATTGACGCCCTTCTCGTACTTCTGGATTTGCTGAAACGTGATGCCGACCCGGTTGCCCAGCTCGGTCTGCGACATGTGACAGACGAGCCGCTGCGCACGTATCCGCCGCCCAACATCCGCATCGCAGGCGTCGGGAGCCTTGGTTCTGACTTTATGGTCCATCGCTCAATCTCTGTCCGTTGGTGGAATTGTTGAACTCGCTGCGTTCCTGTTCACCCGCTGGCCGGCGCAGCCGTGCCGGCCAGTCCTCCCCCCACGACCTGAGTTCTGCACTGTCTGGTTCGACTCGTCGGGACGGCTGAAGTGTCCGCCCATTGCGACGACTCTGGATAGAACCCTTTTAGTGCAGCCTAGGCGCGAGCGCCACTGCATATTGCGGTTGTTCCCCCGGATTCCGGCGTCTTACAAGTAGACGCCCCCCATGCACCTGAAAGCTCCCCTGTGGTGGTGCCCAACCACCAGAAACGATACCAGCACGGCTGAAATCAAGCTCCTCATATTGCATGACGTTATGTTGCATAAGATCACATTCGAATTAGTGCGTCCAGTTGTCGCACGTGGTGCCGGCCTGACACTGCGCCGGTTGCACTGCCACTGGTGGAAGGAAGACGGCGCCTGACGAGAAATTCTGCTTGCCTGCGCGGTCAGCGAGCGCGCCCGCACGGTTGTGCGAGTGTCACGCCGGCCGCCGAGTCCGTTCGTCGAGCCTCCGCAAACGCCTCAGGCCGGCGGGCGTGTCCAGGTCACCAGCGTCACCGCCGCCTCCGCATCGAGAACGCGCATCGGTCCCGGTTCGAGACCGAATTGAGCCAGCACGTCGTCTGCGGTCCGGCCATAGCGAACCTGCCGGAACACCGGCAGCCCTCCGGGCAGTTTGACCCTGGTCGCCCGCGACAGGTGGAACGCGTCGTAGCCGATGCCGAGAAAGAGGGTGAAGACCTCCGGGCCGCCAATGATCGCCGCGGTTCCGCTCGAGCGGCCGAGCATCGCGCAGGCCGCGTCGAATGCGAGCCCGGCCGGGTTCCACAACAGGGCCCTCGGGTTTTCCGGATCCGGCGCGGTTGCGGCGACGTTGCGGGTGAGGATCAAACGGTGACGGAGCGGCGAGTTCGGCTGGTCCTCGTACGAATTGCGGCCGTGCACGACAATGGCCGCGCGGTCGAGCCCATGGGCGAACTGCTGCTGATCGGCGTCGAACTTGAGCTCGGCCGGCATCATGCCGTCGGCGCCGGCGATCATGCCGTCGGCCGAGACGATGGCGTATCCTTCGATCCGATATGGTCCTGACGTCATTGCCCACCGGAACGCTATTCGGCCTCGGCCAGTTCCTTCTCGATCGCCGCCACCACGCGGGAATCGGTCGGCTCGACCGCGGTCGCGAACACGGCGGCGAGATGGCCGGTCCGTCCGATCAGGTATTTGTGGAAATTCCACCGCGGCGTTTCCAGCGGACGTTCGAGGCCGGCCCATTTGTAGAACGGATGCGCGTTCGGTCCCTTGACGGCGACCTTCTCGGTCAGCGGGAAGGCGACGCCATAGTCGTGGTTGGCGGTCTTCACGATGTCGGCCGCATTGCCGGGCTCCTGACCGCCGAAATCGTTCGACGGCACGCCAATGATCATCAGTCCGCGCTCGTGCAGGCGCGTCCACAACTCCTGGAGACCGGCATATTGGGGCGTGTAGCCGCATAGCGACGCGGTGTTGACGATCAGGATCGGCTTGCCGGCATGATCCGCCAGGCGGATGTCACCGCCATCGAGCCCGGCAAAGGAGAATGCGTAGGCGGTGATCCGGTTCATCGCCGAGGAGTCCGCGAGCGCCGGCGTCGCCGCCATGCCGGCCAGGAGTGCGAGGAAGCGTCTGCGATCCGCGATCATGTGGCACCTCAATCGTTGAGTAAACCGACGATGTGACCCAGTCCATACGGCATGAAAGCCGGGAAGGTTTCATGCCGCATAGCCAGAAGCCGGGGCAGGCGGGGCCGCCGATCACGGCGCGCGTCGCCCTTTGGAACATGCTATCGTCGGAACATGGCATATCGTCGTGTCGCCGCAAGTCCGCCGGATCCCGATTCGTCGTCCGTTGTCCTCGAATTGCCAAAAAAGCTCCATGATTGCGACGCATCACGCCCTTGTGCACCGATTCCGAAGTTCGCATCACTCGGCGACATCCTCTGGTGCGAACTTCAGAATCACGAGGTGCACTAGCAAGCCTATGATTCTAATGCGGTTTTTGGATTTGAAGTTCCTATGCCGAGCGCGTCGCACATCTGATAGGAACTGCAAATCCACCGCACCAGGAGGACAGGGTCTGCGCTGCACGCTCTCGGCTGGCCAGCAGCACCGGCAGATTGGTCGAAGCCGCGCGAGGCCTTGATGCGTCCGACACCGGCACGACGACAGCGTTTCCTGGTCATAGTGAACCACCTGTTGCGGCGCCTCGTCCCGAGAAGCGCCGTAGGTTCCGTTGTTGCGCATCTCCTTGATCGGCGAACCGGGTCCACTTCGCCGCGACATGCCGTAGCTGCCCTGATCATCTGGCTCACCGCTTCGGCGCTTCCTGCGCTCGGCGCGACCTGTGACGACCCCGGCGGGTTTTCCGTCTGGCTCGACGCCTTCGAGCAGGACGCGGTCTCACAGGGCATATCCCAGCGCACCGTCTCGTCGGCGCTCTCCGGTGTTGCGTTCGACCCCGCCATTCTCGCCAAGGACCATGCCCAGGGGGTCTTTCGCCAGAGCTTCGAGCAGTTCTCCGGCCGCATGATCTCGGCTTTTCGCATGCAGAGGGGCTCGAGCCTGCTCAAACGTTACGCTGCCACGTTCGATCGCATCGAGGCGCAATTCGGGGTGCCGGGCCCGGTGCTGGTTGCGATCTGGGGCCTGGAGACCGACTTCGGCGCCGATTCCGGCAAGCTGCCGACGCTGCGCTCGCTCGCGACGCTCGCCTACGACTGCCGGCGTGCGCCGATGTTCCGTTCCGAGCTGCTCGATGCGCTGCGGATCATCGATCGCGGCGACATGACGGCCGCGGAGATGCGCGGCGCCTGGGCCGGGGAGATCGGTCAGACCCAGTTCATGCCGTCGTCCTATATCAAGTTTGCGGTCGACTTCGACGGCGATGGACGCCGCGATCTCATCCGCAGCGCCCCCGACGCGCTCGCCTCGACGGCGAACTATCTCAAGGGCTATGGCTGGCGCCGCGGCGAGCCGTGGGGCGACGGCTCGGAGAACTTCCAGGTCCTGCTGCAGTGGAACAAGTCGATGGTCTATTCGCGCACCGTCGCGGCGTTTGCCGAGCGGCTCGCCCGGACGAACTCCGCCGGGCAATGACGCGGGTCGTCACCTCTTGACCAGCGCGCAGGCCGGGTCGGGCGGCTGGAACGCCTGATCCCCCGGGATCGTGGCGAGCACCTTGTAGTAATCCCACGGCGCGGTCGACTCGGCCGGCGCCTTCACCTGCGCCAGAAAGAGATCGTGCACCATCAGCCCGTCCTCGCGCAGTCGTCCGTGGCGGGCGAAGAAATCCTCGATCGGCATATCGCGCATGCGCGCCGCGACCTTCAGCGGCTCGTCTGTGCCGGTCGCCTCGATTGCCTTCAGATAGTGGGTGACCGAGGAATAGACCCCGGCCTGCCACATGGTCGGCATCTTGCCGAGCCTGGCGAAGAAGCGCGTGGACCAGGCGCGCGTCGCCTCATCCATGTCCCAGTAGAACGACGTGGTCAGCACCAGGCCCTGCGCGGCCTTCAGGCCCAGCGCGTGGACGTCGGTGATCAGCACGAGCAGCCCGGCCATCTGCTGGCCGCCCTGCGCAATGCCGAACTCGCCGCCGAGCTTGACGGCGTTGATGTTGTCCGGCGGGCCGCTGGCGAGGCCGATGATCTTGGCGCGGCTCGCCTGCGCCTGGAGGATGAACGACGAGAGATCGGGCGAGTTGTAGGGATGACGCACTTGGCCCAGGATTCTGCCGCCGGATTCGGTGATGACCTTCGCGGCATCGCGCTCGAGCGAGTGGCCGAATGCATAATCCGCGGTGAGGAAGAACCAGCTGTCGCCGCCGCGTTTGACCACCTCCCGCGCGGTGCCGGTGGCCAGCGCGAAGGTGTTGAACACCCACTGCATCGCGTAGGGTGAGCAGAATTTTCCGGAAAAGTCCGCCGTACCGGTCGAGTGCGCGATGAACAGCCGTTGCTTGTCGCGCGAGACGTTCTGCACCGCGAGCCCGACGGCCGAGATGGGGACGTCGACGATCAGGTCGACGTGCTCGACGTCGTACCACTGCCGTGCGATGCCGGCGCCGATGTCGGGCTTGAGCTGGTGGTTTCCGGAGATCACCTCGATCGGCGTCCCGCGCACCTTTCCGCCGAAATCCTCGACCGCCATCTGCGCCGCCACGACGGAGCCCTGTCCGGTGGCGTCGGAGGCCGGGCCGGACAGATCGGTCAGCACGCCAATCTTGACGACATTGTCTGAGATCTGGGCCGAGGCGGCGCTCGGCCAGAGCCCATGGAGCGCGATAGCGAACAGGAAAACCGCCCGTCCGATCATTGGCTTCCTCCCGATTATTTGCAATCCGCTTCCACCGCTGGAGCGGTTCCGCCGACGGTGAGGCGGGATCGCCTCGATGGCAAGAGTTTTCCCGGCCGACGATCAGGTTGCTGTAGCGGATCCGCCGCCGGTTTTGCGGCGTGCCGGTTCGGAGCCCGCCGCCGGCCCCGGAACACCTGCCGTTACAGGGCTTTGTGTCGTGTCTCCAACGCCGCGAAGGTGAATCGCGGGGTGTGGGCGCAACAGGAGGCGCCGACCCGCCGTCTCCACTATTCCCGACGCGGAGCTTTCGGTCTATGAGGGTGTCGGTCCCGCCCCACCCACGAGGACCCGGCGTGGCTCCTCGACGAGGTTGCTGCCGTCGCGCCCGGAGGCGGGCATGAATTTCGCATCACACCCACACGACAGGGGGACCACCAATGCCTTCGACATCGAGTGTCCGCGCCCATCTCATCGCCGGGGCGTGCGCGGCGGCTTTCGTGCTTGGATCGGTTGCCGGCCAGGCCCAGACCGGGCCATTCGCGCCGCTCGGCGGTGCGTGGGCGGGAACCGGCACCATCAAGCTGGTCGATGGCGGAACCGAGCGCATCCGCTGCAAGGCGTCCTATGACCTGGTGAGCCACTCGCAAGTCAATCTGAACCTGACCTGCGCGAGCGACAGCTACAAGTTCGTGCTGCTCGGCAGCATGGAGGCCTCGAGCGGCGGCACGATCACCGGAAACTGGACCGAGCAGACGCGCAGCGTCGCCGGGGTCGTCAGCGGCCGCGTCACTGGCAATCATATCGCGGTGACTACCGCCGGCGCGCTCAACGCAACCTTGTCGCTGACCAGTGCGGGCGCCACCCAGTCGATCGTCTTGAAATCCAAAGGCACCAGCATCGAGCAGATGTCGATCTCGATGAAGCGGGGGTGATCTACTCCGCCGGCCGCGAGGCGAGCGGCCGGCCACGGATGCGTCGGGCGATCTGCTGCAGGAACATGGCGGTCGGGCGCAGGATCATCAGGTCGGCGGCCAGCGCGGCCAGCATCGCAAAGGCGCTGAGCCAGCCGAACACCCGCAGCGACGGAAGATCGGAAAAGACCGTCACGGCGAGCCCGCAGGCGAGCACCACCGAGGTCAGGATCAGGGCGGGACCGACCAGCACGGTCGCCCGCTCGACGCCGACGCCGGGATCGAGGTCCGGCCTGTCCTCGAGCCGCAGCCGGTTGAGGAAGTGGATGGTGGCGCTCAGGCCCAGCCCGAACGACACCGTGAGTGCCACGATGCTGGCGAACTGCAGGCCCTCGCCCATGGCCCACAGCACCGTGCCCGACAACACGACCGGAAAAATCCCCGGCAGGATGCTGGCGAACATCACGGCCAGCGAGCGGAATGCGAGCCCGATGAAGGCGGCCACGAAGACGATCT
>JBEKZK010000200.1:0-7377 GCA_049509935.1 Xanthobacteraceae bacterium
GAGGCGACGCTCTCGACGCCGAGCACGTCGACCAGGAAGGACACCAGCTCGAATGTCTTCTCGGCAAGGCTCTCGGCCTTCGGCAGCCAGTTCGGATCGCCGTGAAACAGCTCCGGATAGTGCGCCTTGAGCATGCCGGCGCAGGAGCCCGACGGTGCCACCACGAAGTCATAAGGGGCGAACGCCCCGATCACCGCCTCGGCGATCTCGCGGGTGGTGGCGCGGTCGCCCGAGTTGAACGCCGGCTGGCCGCAGCACGACTGCAGCGGCACCTCGACGACGCAGCCGGCGTCCTCCAGCAGCTTTGCCGCCGCGAAACCGACCGACGGCCGGATCAGGTCGACCAGGCAGGTGACGAACAGCCCGACGCGCTTTGGCGATTTCTCCGCCGTGCGGCCGCTGTCGGGCCCGATCTCCGCCATCGCCGATTGTCCTCGCCGGTTCGCGCGGGACACTGGCGGAAAGGCTGAAGGGGTGCAAGGGGTGTAGCGGCGCGTAGCCCGGATGGAGCCATCAGGGCGTTTTACGCCCGTCTTCGACGGGCTATGGCGCAATCCGGGAAGGGCCGTGCCACACCGCGAGGCCGCCCCCGCATTCCGCTATGCTCCATGCGGGCTACGGCGGAGCTCACCCCTCCTTGATGGGAACGGCCGTTCCACATGTCATGCGCCGTTCCCGCATTCCGCTCCGCTCCATGCGGGCTACCACTCGCGGCTCACTCCTCCTTATACCCGTAGGCCTGGGTGTTGCCGGTGGCACCGTAATATTTGTACGGCAGGAACTTGCCGGACATGGTGATCTTCACCCGGTCGCCCCTGGGATCGGGCAGGCGCTCCATGACGAAGTCGAAATCGATCGCCGACATGATGCCGTCGCCGAACTCCTCCTGGATCAGCTCCTTCCAGGCGGGGCCGTTGACCATCACCAGCTCGTAGAAGCGGTAGATCAGCGGGTCGGTCGGCGGCATCGCCGGCAGGCCGCGATACGGCACCTCGTTGAGCATCTTCTCCTCGGACTTCGACAGGCCGAGCAGCCTGGCGGCGGTCTCCGCCTGCGGCTTGGTCAGCTTCATCTGGCCGAGCAGCGCGCCGACGATCAGCATCGGCGAGAAGCCGCCGATCTCCTCACAGATGTGTTTCCAGGTAAAACCCTTCTCGCGCTTGATGTCGAGGATCTTTTCGGTGAGGCTCTCGCGCGTCATGGTCGTCTCCTGATAGGCACCGCCCCGATGATGTCGCCCGGCGCCCCGGCCCATCGTACCGACCGGTCGTTCTGCCATGACGGCTGTGCAATGGACATGCCAACCCGGCCGCGTTGGACGCCGCTGATTTTCATCGGGTTTTCAGGCGTCGACGGTCGCCGGACGAAGCCGTCGCCTGCGATTCGAGCAGTCGCTCAATTCTCGGTCAGGCATTCCCACGTGGCCAAGACCCACGACCGCGATACAATCGGCCCCGACAAGAACATCGGGAGGAGCCGACGGCCATGGATTTCACCATTCCCGCCGACATCAGGGCGTACCTGGCCGAGCTCGACGCCTTCATCGAGCGCGAGATCAGGCCGCTGGAGCGCGAGAACGACAACATCCGGTTCTTCGATCATCGGCGCGAGTGGGCGCGCACCGATTTCGAGGCCGGCGGGCTGCCGCGCCACGAGTGGGAGGAGCTGCTCGCCGAGATGAAGCGGCGCGCCGACGAGGCCGGCCATTTCCGTTTTGCCCTGCCGAGGGAATATGGCGGGCGCGACGGCAGCAACCTCGCCATGGCGGTCATCCGCGAGCATCTGGCGGCCAAGGGTCTCGGGCTGCACAACGACCTGCAGAACGAGAGCTCGATCGTCGGCAACCTGCCGACCGTCCTGATGTTCCGCGACTTCGGGACGGCGGCGCAGAAGGCCGCCTTCATCCCCGGCATCCTCGACGGCTCGATCAAGGTGGCGTTCGGCCTGACCGAGCCGGAGCACGGCTCCGACGCGACCTTCATGGAGACCCGCGGCGTGCGCGAGCGCAACGGCTGGCGCATCTCCGGCGCCAAGATGTGGAACACCGGGCTGCATATCGCGACCCACGACTTCATCTTCGCCCGCACCAGCGGGGCGGACGGCGCCGCCAAGGGCATCACCTGCTTCATCGTCCCGGTCGCCAGCGCGGGCTTCCGGATCGAGGAATATCTTTGGACCTTCAACATGCCGACCGATCACCCGCGCATCTCGCTCACCGATGTCCGGGTGAGCGACGACGACATCCTCGGCGATCCCGACGACGGGCTCGCGGTGGCGCAGCATTTCGTGCACGAGAACCGCATCCGCCAGGCCGCCTCCTCGCTCGGCGCCGCCCAGTTCTGCATCGACGAGAGCGTCGCCTATGCGCGCCGGCGCAAGCCGTTCGGCAAGCCGCTCGCCGTCAACCAGGCGATCCAGTTCCCCCTGGTCGAGCTGCACACCGAGGCCGCGATGCTGCGCGCCCTGATCCACAAGACCGCCTGGGAAATGGACCAGATGTCCAAGCCCGAGGTGGCGATCCGGCTCTCCGACAAGGTGTCGATGTGCAACTACCGGGCAAACCGCCTGGTGTGCGAAGCCGCCGACCGCGCCATGCAGGTGCACGGCGGCATCGGTTACTCGCGGCACAAGCCGTTCGAGCACATCTATCGCCACCACCGGCGCTACCGCATCACCGAAGGGTCGGAGGAGATCCAGATGCGCAAGGTCGCGGGCCATCTGTTCGGCCTGATCGGCGGCAAGGGGCGCGCTTGACCGCCGATGCGGCATTCGCCGGGCGCCTGCAGGCGGCGGTCGCACGGCACGTCGGCGCCCCCGGCACGCTGCACGACCTCGCCCGGCTGACCGGCGGTGCCACCAAGACCACCTGGGCGTTCGATGCCGACATCGGCGACCGGCGCGAGGCCTTCATCCTGCAGACGACCGACGTCGGGACCAGCCCGGTGGCGGACCCGCTTGCGGCCGTGACGCCGCGGCTGACCGCGGAGCAGGACGCCTGCGTGATGATGGCGGCGGCGGCATGCGGCGTGCCGGCGCCGAAGGTGCGGGCGGTGCTCGATGCCCGCGACGGGCTCGGGCCCGGCGCCATCACCGAGCGCATCGCCGGCGAAACCCTGGGGCCGAAGATCCTGCGCGACCAGATGTTCGCATCGGCGCGCGGCGTGCTCGCCGGACAGTGCGGACGGGTTCTCGCCGCGATCCACCGCGTCGACCCGGCGCCGCTCGGGTTGCCGCGTCAGGACGCCGCCGCCCAGCTTGCCGCCTATCGCCGCGTCGTCGACCACTATGGTCATCGCCTGCCGGCGCTCGAGCTGGCGTTCCGCTGGATCGCCACGCATCTGCCGCGGTCGTCCCGGCACACCCTGGTGCACGGCGACTTCCGGCTCGGCAATCTCATCGTCGGCGAGGAGGGCTTGCGCTGCGTGCTCGACTGGGAGATCGCGCAGACCGGCGATCCGATGCAGGACCTCGGCTGGATCTGCTGCCGCACCTGGCGGTTCGGCGGCCCGCTGCCGGTCGGCGGGTTCGGCACCCGCGAGCAGCTGTTCACGGCTTACGAGGCGGCTGGCGGACAGCCGGTCGACGCCGGCGATGTGCGGTTCTGGGAGGCGTTCGGCAATCTCAAGTGGGCCGTCATGTGCCTGCGCAAGGGTTTGCGCTGGCGCGACGGCACCGAGCCGATCAGCATCGAGCAGGTGGCGATCGGTCGGCGCACCGAGGAGCCGCTGTGGGATTTTTTCGATCTCATCGAAGGGCGCGACTAGTGCGGCGGATTTGAAGTTCCTATCAGATGTGCGGCGCCCTCGTCATAGACTTGCTAGTGCACCTCTGGATTCCGAAGTTCGCACCAGAGGATGTCGCCAAGTGATGCGAACTTCGGAATCGGTGCACTAGACATGCCGAGGAGCAAGCCCGACGCCGACGCCCTGCTGGAAGCGGCGAGCAGATATCTCGAGCAGGAGCTGCTGCCGATGCTGACCGGCTATCACCGCTTCCGCACAAGGGTCACCATCAACGTGCTGGCGATCCTGCGCCGCGAGCTGGCGCTCGCCGACCGCCAAGCGGCCGACGAGAAGGTGCGCCTCGCCGCGCTGCTTGGTCACGGCGGCGCGGCGGAGGCGCTCAACGACGAGCTGGTGGAACAGATCCGCGCCGGCGCCGTCGCCCTCGACGATGTGGCGCTGCGCGACCACGTGCGCCGGTCGCTCGCCGAGGCGCTGGCGATCAACAATCCGAAGTGGCCGCGGGGCGCAGGATAGCCACGCCGACATCGAGCGCCGATGCGGAGCACCACGTTGAAGGACTTCGGAGCAGCACGACCGGTACGGCCGGATCGCCCGGCTAGACCGGGCGACCCAGTAGCCGAGAGCCCTCGAGGTTGCGCACCGCGATATCTCCAACCGGCCACCGTGATTACTGGGTCGCCCGCTTGAAGCGGGCGATGACGACGTTGCATACGTGTTTGGATCTTATCCCAGCGCCTATGACCCCGACCCTCTTCCCGCTGGCTCCACTGGGAGAGGGAGGACGCCGAATTCGTCGCACGGATGTCTGTCAGACAAACCCGGATCGAATTCAGCGGAACGGACGCGCATGTTCCGTCCCAGAGAACGTGGTTCGCCACCACCGAAATGCCATGCACCCCAGCAGATCACAGCGCCACATGCCCCCCCACCCGCACGTGCTCCGGCCGCACGCCGATGCCGATCAGGCGCGCCGGGATGCGGGTGAGGAACGGCCAGCGGCGCATCAGCCGCAGCGGCAGCGGCAACGTGAGCGTGCCGGTGCGTCCGAGCACCGGCGTGATGATGCGGTTCTGGATCTGCACCTGCGCCCACTGGGTCGCCCGGGTCGGCCATTCGCGGCGGTGCTGGACGCGCTGCAGATCCTCGCTCGTCACCGCGCCCCGGAGCAGCGGCGGGGCGAGGATGTTGGCGGCGGCGACCGCATCCTGGATCGCCAGGTTGATGCCGATGCCGCCGATCGGGCTCATCGCATGGGCGGCATCGCCGATGCACAGCAGCCCCGGCCGGTGCCATCGCGCCAGGCGGTCGACCCGCACGGTCAGCAGCTTGACGTCTTTCCAGTCGGCCAGCACATCGACGCGGTCGCGCAGGAACGGCGCGAGCCGCACCAGATCCTCGCGGAACGCCGCGAGCCCGCGCGCCTGAAGCTCGGCAAACTGTCCCTTGGGGATGACATAGGCGCACTGCCAGTAGTCGCCGCGATCGAGCATGACCAGCACCCGGCCGGCATCGAAGCGGCCGAGCGACTGCTTCGGGTCGTTCGGCAGCTGCGGCAGCCGCAGCCACAGCACGTCGATCGGCGCACCGAGGTCGATGACGGCGAGCCCGGCGCGGTCGCGGACCTTCGAGTGCCGTCCATCGGCGCCGACCGTGAGGTCGGCGCGCACCTCCACGATCCCGGACGGCGTCCGGGCGCGCACGCCGCAGACGCGGTCGCGCTCCACGATCAGGTCCACGACCTCGGCCTGCATCTCGAGCCGGAAATTTGCGTAGCGCCGGGCCTGCTCGGCGAGAAAATCCAGGAAATCCCACTGCGGCATCAGGGCGATGAACTTGCATCGCGTCGGCAGGTGGGAAAAGTCCGCGACCTTGAGCGTTGCCTCGCCGATCTGCCCGTGCATCTCGCGCAGCTCCTGATGCGGCCGCGTCAGGAATTCCTCCAGCAGACCGAGCTCGGCCATCACCTCGAGCGTCGACGGATGGATGGTGTCGCCGCGGAAATCGCGCAGGAAATCTCCGTGCTTCTCCAGCACGGTCACCCGGACTCCGGCACGGGCGAGCAGCAGGCCGAGCATCATGCCGGCCGGCCCGCCGCCCGCGATACAGCACTGGACCCTGCCGTCCGCCGCTGCGCGACCGTCGTTCGCCATGGCAACCTCGCGACGCGCGATGCGCCCGCTGGACCGAAAATGCCCGGATTCCGGCTGCTCCACGCCGTCCGGACCGGCTGACCATACGTCATCGGGCCGCGCCGGTCGTGCAATCTCTCTGCGATCGCAGCAGCATTGCGTAAACCACGTGCATTAACGGCGGATTACGCGATTCCACGTATGGTGGCGTCGACCAGGGATGCTGGCGGCCGATTGCGGAATTGCCGGATGACGACGACGCAGCAGGAATCCACCTCCGGCGAGAGCGGGCGCGCGGGCGCGGCGCCCGGCCCCTGGCAGATCGCGCTCGATGCGATGCCGCACGGGCTCTGCCTGTTCGACGCCGACGAGCGCCTGGTCCTGCACAATCGGCAGTACCTGCGGATCTACGGCCTCGACCCCTCCGTGGTGAAGCCGGGCGCCAGCTACCGCAGCATCCTCGCCCACGCGGTGACGATCGGACGCCACCACGGCACCTCGGCCGACGAGCTCCATGCCAGCCGGATGGCCGTGGTCCGCCGCCGCGAAGTCGCGGCGCAGCTGCTGCGGCTCGCCGACGGCCGGGTGATCGAGGTGACCATCCGCCCGGTCGCCGGCGGCGGCTGGGTCGCGCATCACCAGGACATCAGCGCCCGCGTGCGCGACGAGGAGGCGCTGCGCGAGCGCAAGATCCGCGAGCAGAACGTCCGGTTCGACGCGGCGCTCAACAACATGGCGCGCGGGCTGTGCATGTTCGACGCCGACAACCGCCTGGTGGTCTGCAACGAGCTCTATGTCGACATCTTCGGCGCCGACCCCGATGTGGTGAAGCCCGGCGTCACGCTGCGCGAGATCTTCGAGCACGGGGTTGCCCGCGGCGTCTATCCGGGCATGACGGCGGACGACCTGATGGCGCGGCGCCTCGCCATGCTCGCCCGGAAGTGTCCGTGCAGCTACGACCAGACGATGGCGGACGGACGCACCCTGTCGGTCTCGATCTGCCCGATGGTGGACGGCGGCTGGGTCGGGACCTTCGAGGACATCAGCGAACGCCGCAAAGTCGAGGCCGAGCGCGCCGCCGCCGTGCGGCTGCTCAAGGAGCAGTACCTGCGCTTCGACGCCGCGCTCAACAACATGTCGCAGGGGCTGTTCATGCTCGACGCCGAGCTGCGTCTCATCGTGTGCAATCGGCGCTACCTGAAGACCTACGACCTGTCGCCCGAGGTCGTGGTGCCCGGCGTGACCATGCGCGAGCTGCTCGCCCACAGCGTCGCTGTGGGCAATCATCCGAACACGACGGCCGATGAGCTCTACGCCGACTATCTGGGCCGGATCAGCGGCGGCGACAACAGCTACGACCTGCAGCTGAGCGACGGCCGCGTCATCAGGATCGTCCACCAGCGCATGGCCCATGGCGGCTGGGTGGCGACCCACGAGGACATCACCGAGCGCCATCGGGCGGAGGAGAGCATCGCCCACATGGCGCGCCACGACGCGCTGAC
>JBEKZK010000201.1:0-9349 GCA_049509935.1 Xanthobacteraceae bacterium
CCTCGGCGATTTTGGCGTCGGCGGCACGCTTTGCCTCCTCGGCGGCCTTGGCGTCGGCGGCGCGCTTTGCCTCCCCGGCGGCGTTGGCGTCGGCGGCGCGCTTTGCCTGCTCGGCGGCGTTGGCGTCGGCGGCGCGCGTTGCCTCCTCGGCGACCCTCCAGTCGGCTGCTGCTGCCGCCGGGCTCGGCCGCACCCTGTCGGCCGGCGCGGAGGCGACAGCCGATCCCATCCGCCCGGACGCAACGCTCGTCACCGCCCGGTCATCGGTCATCGCACCACGCAGGAGGCGGACGATCAGGTAACCGACCATGTAGGCGAGCGACAGCAGCAGGAGCGTTTCGAGGTAGAGGCCGGGGCGTCCCGGAAGCCAGCGAAAGATCGCCGCAACCAATCCGACAATGAAGACCGCCGCGGCCCACCACAGCCAGCGATCGGCAAGGTCTCTGCGCCGGCGTCCCGGCGAGATCGACCAGCCCACCGCACCGCCCAGGAGCAGGGCAACGACCGTCCAGGGCCAATAGGTCGCAACAAGATAGAGCATGGCGTGTTCCCGTTTGCTGCCCTCTGCTGACCCGCTCGCGCCCGAGGTGACGTCGCGCCCGTCGGCGGTCACGGCAGGCTCGTCGACAAGAGCCCCCGCGATGGTGCCGGCTGCCCGCTCGCCGAGGGCCTGCTCGACAGCGGGAGCCGTGAACCAGGTGCAGACCAGCCACAGCAGCGCCAACGACAGCAGGCCGAGCAACAACTTCCCTGGTTGCGCCATCGACACCTCCTGGCCGCAATCCGCAAGATATCGGCACCGGCAGACCGGCGGACGACGCTGCCGGAGAGGCACCCCGCTGCATCTGTAGGGGACCGGCAACTGTAATGCGTCCCGCACCGGATTGACAGGCCAGATCGCCGGCACTCAATTGAACGACGTGACCATGACGATCCAATACGATTTTTCGGCGGCGCGGACAGTTGCCGGTGACCGGGCTGGCGACGGACGCCGGACGCCGGGGTTGTTGATCGCCCCATGAGCGAGCTCCCGACCCTCGACGAGCTGCGCGGCGGGAGCAAGCGGGCGCTGGCGCGGGCGCTTGCGGCAATCGAGACCCACGCGGAGACGGAGGCACTGGCAAGGCTGCTCGATGCGGCGACTGCGGCGCCACGCGCCCACGTGATCGGCCTCACCGGGCCGCCCGGAGTGGGCAAGTCGACGCTGACCAATGCGCTGATCGGACGCGCGCGCGAACGCCACGAGACCGTCGGCGTCATCGCGGTGGACCCGTCCTCGCGCCGCTCCGGAGGCGCGCTGCTCGGCGACCGCGCCCGGATCGCCACTGACCCGTCGGATCGCGGCGTCTTCGTGCGCTCGATGGCGGCGCGCGACCGGCTCGGCGGGCTTGCCGAGCAGACCATCGCCGCCATGGTGCTGATGCGCGCCATCAACGATCTGGTGCTGGTCGAGTCGGTCGGCATCGGCCAGTCGGAATCCGACATCTCGTTCGTCGCCGACACCATGCTGATGTGCATCCAGCCGGGCTCCGGCGACAGCCTGCAGTTCATGAAGGCCGGCGTGATGGAATGGCCCGACATCGTGGTCATCACCAAGTCCGACATGGAGGCTGCGGCGCGCCGCGCGCGCGCCGATGTCGAAGGGGCGCTGACTCTGGTGGCGGGCAGCCCGGAGCAACCGCGTGCGCCCGTGGTGCTGGTGTCGGCGACCAGGCATCAGGGCTTCGTCGAGCTCGAGCAGGCGATCGCCGATCATCGCGCCTGGCTGGGCGAGGCCGGCCGGCTGGCGCACCGGCGGCGCGTCCAGGAGCACGCCTGGGTCGCGGAAGCGGTCAGGTACCGGTTCGGCAGCGTCGGACGTATGGTGGCGGACGGCCTCGCCGCCGGCCCCGGCGGACCGTTCTCGCGGGAACGATTCGTTAACCACGAGCTGATGCGGCGACTGCGGTCATAGCGCTTCATCTGGTGTCGCGTCGCTCGATGCACCATCAATGCTTTGGTGACCTTGATACCAAGCATCGAACCAGCCGGCGTTCCGGCTGATGGCTCGCGACGGGCCATGAGGGTTGGAATGCCGACCTGCCGGCACTCGAGCGAATCGAGAGCACCACGCAAGACCAGGCTCACCTCATGTGCTCCCGTGGAAAATACGCATGAGCCGTCGAGGCGCCCCGCAATTAACACGATCGCAAGGTTAATGCGGCACAAAGATCAGGCGTCGGCGGATGCCGCCGTGTCGGTCGCCGAGGCAGAACCTGGTCGGTTGACGGGTCAATTGTGAGGTCGATCGCCAGGGAACATGTTCCGGCCGTGTGTGTAGCGTTGCGTGGGTAAACGAATGGTTGCGTCGCGTATCGGACCGAAAGGGGCCGTCGCCCCTTTCGGTCTCGCCCCCTTGGCGTTCGTTCTGATGACGACGTCGATCGGCTATCAGGGCCTTGCCGCGCTGGTGGCGAAGCAGCCGCAGGTCGCGGCGACCGTGCATCAGAGTCCTCCCCCCGCGTTTGCTGCCCCCTCGTTCGCCGCCTCGCCGTTCGCCACCATCCGGGCCGCCACCATCAGCCTGCCGCAGCCGCTGGGCACCGCAATGCCGCAGCCGCCGCGCCTGATCCTGGCGAGCTACGATCCCGGTGACCGCGACGTCACCGGCTCGATCAGAGGCGGTGAGCGGCGCAACACCGTGCGCGCGGTTGCGGTCGAGGCGCTCACCTATCCGACCGTCGATCGCAGCCGGAAGGGCGACCGTCTGATCCAGCACTGGGGCCCGCAGCCTCCGGCCGATCGCGAGGTCACCAGCGCGCCGGACCAACAGCCACTGGAGGACCGCGACCTGCAGCGCGAGGTGCTCGAGGCGATCGCCCACGACCGCCAGGTCGCCGCGCAGCCGGCCCGGCCCGATCGGCCCGAGGACCTCGAGGCCGCGGTTCGCTTCGAGCCGTTCCCCGAGTTCGACATCTCGCTGTCGCTCGAGGCGCATCCGCAGACACCCGACGACATGGCGGATCCTACGGTGGCTGAGGCTCCCGACATGTCGATACTCGACGAGGCGGCCAACCCCGACGCCACCGCGCGCACATCGCATCTGTTCTTCGGCAGCCCGCCGATGGCGTCGACCGGCTCGCTCGAGCCGTGGGGCGACGGTGAGGAGCCGGTCCTGATGACGCCGGAGAGTGGCGACATCAAGCAGGCGGCGCTCGCGCCGGTCGGCCGCGACGCGCCGGCGGACGAGGGCGTCACGGTGGCCGGCAAGGGCGAGGTGACGGGCGACGGCCACCGGCCAAGGAGCCCGGCCGAGCATCTCGGCCTGGCCGGCGATGCGCGGGTCAAGGCCGAGCGGTGCCTGACCGACGCGATCTATTTCGAGGCGCGCGGCGAGTCGGTGCGCGGCCAGATCGCTGTCGCCCAGGTCGTGCTCAATCGCGCCTTCTCCGGCTACTATCCGCACGACGTCTGCGGCGTGGTCTATCAGAACGCCCAGCGCCACCTCGCCTGTCAGTTCACCTTCGCGTGCGACGGCCGCTCCAAGGCGATTCGCGAGCCCGACGCGTTCGAGCGCGCCTCGCGCATCTCCAAGGCGGCGCTCGACGGTACGGTGTGGCTGCCGCAGGTCGGCAGGGCGACGCACTATCACGCCTACTGGGTGCACCCGGGCTGGACCCGCGGCATGTCCAAGCTCGACCGCATCGGCGTGCACACCTTCTACCGCCCGCGGCAGTGGGGCGACGGCGCCAACAAGCCGGCCTGGGGGACGCCGCAGAGCACCGCCGAGGTCGCGGCGAAGCTGTAGGGTCCGATCAGACAAATATTTGTTGATCGATGACCCGGCCGTGCGAGGGTTCGGAGTCGAGCACCTTGCGTACCGTTGCGGCCAGCACGTCGATCGGCGCCGCCGGCGTCCCCGGGGCGTCGGCGCGGACCAGCCAGACGTCCAGCGTGGCGCAGAAATCCTCGACCGTGATCACCTCGAGCACGGAGCGGTGGGCAGATTCGACGATCAGACGTTGGGGAGCGAGGCCGAGACCGGCGCCGCGTGCCACCATGGCAAGCTGCAGCGCGGTGCCCCAGGTTTCGGCCGCGACCTCGAGCTCCCGGCCGGTGGCCGCCATGGCGCGGTCGAGCTGGGCGCGAAACCCGCAGCCGTCCGGATTGATCACCCAGCCGTAGCCGGCGAGATCAGCCAGACGGCCGGGCGAGGGCGCGGCGAGGACGGCACCGGCGACCACCACGACCCGTTCGTCGCCGAGCCTCTCGGCCCCGGGCTCGTCGATCGGCCGATCGGGTGGCGTCATGACCACCGCGGCATCGAGCAGTCGGTCGGCGACCTGGCGGCGCAGCTCGGAGCTGGGTGCCGAGGTCAGATGCAGCGTGGTCTCCGGGTGGCTCGCCCGCAGTGCATCGAGCGCCGGCGCGAACACCGAGTCGGCGATGCCGGACGAGACGCCAATGCGCAGCGGCCCAGCCGCCCCGGCGAGCGTCCCGCGCGCCAGCGCGTCGGTCGCCCGCAAAACAGCCAGGCCGCGCGCATCTGCGGCGTCCCCGTCGCGGGTCGGGCGCGCCGGCTTGGCGTCACGGGCGCGCAAGGCGATGCCCAGCGCCTGCTCCAGGCGCTGGATCCGCCGGGAAATCGCTGGTTGCGTCAGGTTCAGCCGCAGCGCCGCGCGCCCGACCGAGCCCATGTCGACCACCGCCACGAAGGCGCGGACGTCCTGCAGGTTCATGCGATTCCGTAATAATCCCGATCACAATGTTTCATTTCCATCATGACACCGCATTTGCTACGGTCAAGATCGAGATGGCGATGCGCGGAGCGGGTGCGAGGTCGGCTCTGAGGTCGGCTCCGAGGTCGGCTCCGAGGTCTCCTGCGACCGGGAATCGGACCGCGGAACGGCCAACGGGAGTCGCGAATGACCTTGCTCTCCGGCTCGGTTGCGAAAACCTGGCGCACCCCCGCGGTGGTCATCATCTGCGGCTGTCTGATCGCGATCCTGACCTTCGGGCCGCGTTCGACCCTCGGCTTCATGATGACGCCGCTGTCGCGCGCCAACGGCTGGGGTCGCGACGTGCTGTCGATGGCGCTGGCGATCCAGAACCTGCTGTGGGGGCTCGGCCAGCCCTTCGCCGGCGCCATTGCGGACCGCTTCGGCACCGTCCGGGTGCTCGGTGTCGGGGCTGTCCTCTACGCGCTCGGGCTCGCCGTGATGGCGCACGCCACCACGCCCGGCCTGCTCGACCTGTCGGCCGGCGTGCTGGTCGGCTTCGGCCTGTCGGGCTGCTCGTTCAACATCGTGCTCGCGGCCTTCGGCAAGCTCGTCCCCGAGCGGTCGCGCGGCTTGGCGCTCGGCGCCGGAACCGCGGCGGGCTCGTTCGGCCAGTTCCTGTTCTCGCCGCTGGCGGTGGCGCTGATCGACCAGCTCGGCTGGCAGACCACGCTGGTGGTGTTCGGCGCCACCATGCTCCTCATCCTGCCCCTGTCGCTCGCCCTCGCCACCCCGCACGACGGCGCGACCGGGAGCAAGGCGGCGCCGAGCCAGTCGATCCGCCAGGCGCTGAGCGAGGCGTTCGAGCACCGCAGCTACGTCCTGCTGGTGATCGGCTTCTTCACCTGCGGTTTCCAGCTCGCCTTCATCACGGTGCACCTGCCCGCCTATCTGGTCGACCGCGGCCTGTCGGCCGACGTCGGCGGCTGGACGCTCGCCATCATCGGCCTGTTCAACATCATCGGCTCGATCACGGCGGGCTGGCTCTCGGGTCGGATGCCCAAGCGCTACATCCTGTCGGCCAACTACCTCATCCGGTCGCTGGCCGTGACCGCCTTCATCCTGCTGCCGGCAAGTCCCGCCGCCACGCTGATCTTCGGCGCCGTCATGGGCCTGATGTGGCTCTCCACGGTGCCGCCGACCTCGGGGCTGGTCGCCGTGATGTTCGGCACACGCTGGCTCTCCATGCTGTTCGGCTTCGCGTTCTTCAGCCATCAGGTCGGCGGCTTCCTCGGCGTCTGGCTCGGCGGCCTGGTGTTCGAGCGTACCGGGTCCTACGACGCCGTATGGTGGCTGTCGGTGGTGTTCGGCGTGCTCTCGGCCGCGATCAATCTGCCGATCGTCGAGAAGCCGGTTGCGCGCATGAGTCACGCCGGGGCGTGAGCGGTTGCCGACATCCGATGCCTGAGGGTCGGGCGCGGTTGCGCGACGGTGCGGCGGCGATCTGTCGGCGCAACGCGCCGGCGCGCGGGCCATTCCGACGGCGACCGCGCGACAAGCATTCGCCATCCGTAGTAAGTAGTTTTCCCGGCATCTTTCTCATCACGCAGTAAAGAGCCAAGTTGCGAGGTGCTGATCGGACAATCGACGCTCAATACATTGTCTGGCGTCTTAATCATAAGGAAGCAATCGTAGGAAGTTCGCTTGATCTGTTGCGATGTCATCGCTAGTAACAGTCCCGCTACTGGACCGTTGGTTATCTGTTCGGTGGCGTTCAACATCTCTCCAATGAGGTAGTCATGACAGGTATTGATCAAATCGCGGTGAACAAGCGTCGCTGCGATCCGCGCGACGCCGAGATCGGACGACGAATCCGCGCGCTCCGACTGGAGCGAGGACTGTCGCAGACGACGCTCGGCAGTCTGCTGGGAGTGACGTTTCAGCAGGTGCAGAAATACGAGAAGGGCGCCAATCGCGTCGCCGCCGGCCGGCTGCAGCGGGTCGCCGAGTCGCTGAAGGTTCCAATCACGTTCTTCTACGAAGGTTCCACGACCGGCGAGGACCGCGGTGACGCCGACAGCATCGATACCGGTCTCAGCTTTCTGGAGACGGCGGGCGCCGTGCGGCTGGTTCGCGCCTTTTCGCGCATCACCGATCCGGACATGCGGCGGGCGGTGATGGATCTGGCGGAGAAGATTGCCGGCGCAGGCGCGGCGTCGGCGGCCGTGTGATGCCAGCTGGGTAGTCCGGCAGCCGGCCAACGCCGGCAGCCGGGCCGTCAGCCCGCCGATACGGTCGGCGTTGCCCGTCTCATGCCGAGCGCCAGGATGCGCTGCAGCAGCGCCGGGTAGCCGAGGCCATCGTGAAGGGCCGACTGGGCAAACACTTCAATCCGGGCAATCTCCGGATTGGGGTTGACCTCGAGAAAATACGGGATGCCCTCGGCGGAGAGGCGGAAATCGACACGGGCATATCCGTCGATCTCCAGGGTGCGGCAGCTTCGCTTGGCGGTGTTGTGGATGCGGGCGCGCAGGTCCGGCGCGAGATCCTCGGCCGCCCCCTGATTGATGCCGAGACGCTCCTGGTATTTGAGATCGTACTTGACCTTCTCGGTGGCGATGCGGCTCGCGCCCTCGGCCATGCGGCTATCGCGGCGGTGCCGATGCGCTCGTGGATGAAGGTCACGCGCTCGACCAGCTTCTCGTCGGAGTCGACCACGGAGCTCTGCGCGATTCCGACCGAGGCGTCCTCGCTCAGGCTCTTGACGATGAGCGGGAGGCCGAGGCGCGCCGGGCGGCGGATCTTGCGGCGCATCGGGAAGACGGCGAATGCCGGCACCGGAATTCGATGGTAGGCCAGCAGCTTCTTGGACATGTCCTTGCCGCGGGCCAGCATGAGGCCGCGCGGGTTGCACCCCGTATAGGGAATGCGCAGCAGCTCGAGATAGCTGGCGACGTTCTGGTCATAGGCGGTCTCGCCGTGAAACTGCTCGAGCAGGTTGAAGACGACGTCCGGCTTCCAGCTTTCGATCTCGTCGCGGATCGGCTTGAGCTCGTGCTGCACGCCGAGCGGACGGACGTCGTGCCCGCTGCCACGCAGCGTGCTGACGACATCGTACTCGGTCTTCCAGGTGTGGATGTCCTGCTCGCTGTGACCTTCGAGCGAATCCGGGGGCACCAGCGCCGGATGCATCAGCACCAGGACGCGCAGACGCTTCACAGCGCGAACCACTGCCGTCGCGACGGACTGTAGAGCGAATGCACGGTCTTGGCGGTCAACAGCACCGTGAAGTCCATTCTCAGCTGACGTTCGGGACCGACGGCGCGCAGCCCGAGCTCGCGGCAGCGCACGATCATGTCGTCGATGACGGCATCCAGGGTCAGCTGATACTCGCCGGTCCACCTCGATACCAGATGCCTGACTTTGGCGCGGTTCTTCAGGATGAACGTCGAGGCCGCGGGCGACTGGCGATGCCTCGGGTCATCGGAGAAGATGCGGTGCAGGTCGCGATCGTAGGTGGTCGGCGAATCCACCGCATAGCGAGCTTGCTTCTTTCTGTAGTGCTCGGCAAGCGTCGTCGTCAGCCGGCTCAGGGGATCGACCTGCAGCCGCCGGGTGAGCACCGGCTTTTCCGCGGCGATCTCGCTCATCAGCTCGTCGACGTATTGCAGCTTCTTCAGCGCCGGCCATCCCTCGTAGCGCTTGCGCCAGCTGGAGCGGGGCCGCAGCCAGACCGCGAAGGTCTCGGCGAAATCCTCATCCGGATGACTCTGGGCGTACCACAGCCGGATGTGCTGGACGTAGCTCTTGCTGGCCGGATTGGGCCGATAGTAGCTCGGGTAGCGGGTCGACGAGCGCCCGAACAGCTCGCGCCAGCGGCTGCGGCGCTGCAGCTGATAGGAATGCTGCAGCACGTGCCCCGCCTCGTGACGGAGAATGCGCATGCATTCCGGCACCGTGCCGCCTTCCACGTCGATGATCTTCCTGCGCTCGAGCCGGATCAGGCGGGGGTGCGCCAGATAGAACGGGATCGCGATGCCCGGCGTGTTGTCCGGGCTGAACCACTCGTCCGAGATCCAGGCGAAGCCGGAGGAGCTCCTCGTCGGGGAGCTCGGCCCAGGCGAATTTACCCGGCATGGTGTCGTGATTCCCGAGACGTGATCGTCACTCCCGACGATGTCATGTTCGACGGCGTGCGCAAACGGTCGACGCCTCGCGCACCACCGTCCGGTCGTTCGGTGTTTCGTTACCGTCGATTGTCGGCGCGTCTTCTCGGCCGGTCGGCTCTGCCGGGCGCCAACGGCCGGGACGTGACCCGTCGCGCCGGAGCGACGTCACGACCGGGCGTCTGCGACGGCGACCGCGATCCGGTCTTCACGCGGTCGAGAACGAAGCCCGCATAGTCGTCCATGTCGCCATCGAACGGCTCGACCGTGCCGCCTGCGGCGAGCCACAGCCGGTCGGCCACCAGCTCCATCAGGGAGCGGTCGTGGGTGATGAGGATGACCGCGCCATCGTAGTCGTTCAGGGCGTCGAGCAGCGCCCGCCGGCTGTCGATGTCGAGATGGTTGGTCGGCTCGTCGAGGATCAGCAGGTGCGGCGCCGCCATCGCCACCAGATTGAGCAGCAGACGCGCGCGACCAACCATCTCG
>JBEKZK010000202.1:0-7310 GCA_049509935.1 Xanthobacteraceae bacterium
GAGCCGCACGATCTCGTTGAGCTTGGTCGGATCGGAGTCGCGGTCGACCATGTTTCAGGCTTCGCGCGCGGCCTGGGTCCCGGTCTGCATCGCGACGCCGACATCGGCCTGGGCGAGGGCGGGGGCGTCGTTGGTTCCGTCGCCGCACATGGCGACGAGCTTGCCGCTTGCCTGCTCGGAGCGGATGAGCTCCAGCTTGTGCTCCGGCGTCGCCTGGGCGAGGAAGTCGTCGACCCCTGACTCGGCGGCGATCGCACCGGCGGTGAGCGCATTGTCGCCGGTGATCATCACCGTGCGGATGCCCATGCGGCGCAGCTCGCCGAAGCGCTTGCGGATGCCGCCCTTGATGACGTCCTTGAGGTGGATGACGCCGAGCACCCGGCCGTCGCGGGCGACCGCGAGCGGGGTGCCGCCGGCCCGCGCGATGCGCTCGGCGATCTCGGTCAGCTGCGCTGGCACCGCGGCGGCGCCGGCGGTCTCGCGGACGGAGCCGACGATGGCGTCGATCGCACCCTTGCGGATCGAGGCGCCGTCGATGTCGACCCCGCTCATCCGGGTATGCGCGGAGAAGGCGATGAACCGGGCGCGAAGCTCGGTCATGCTGCGCTCGCGCAGGCCGAATGTCTCCTTGGCGAGCACCACGATCGAGCGGCCCTCGGGGGTCTCGTCGGCAAACGACGCGAGCTGGGCGGCCTCCGCGAGATCCCGCGGGGTCACACCCGGCAGCGGCACGAACTCGGCTGCCTGACGGTTGCCGAGCGTGATGGTTCCGGTCTTGTCGAGGAGCAGGGTGTCGACGTCGCCGGCCGCCTCCACGGCGCGGCCCGACACGGCGAGCACGTTGAACCTGACGAGCCGGTCCATGCCGGCGATGCCGATGGCCGACAGCAGCGCGCCGATGGTGGTCGGAATGAGGGTGACGAACAGCGCCGCCAGAACGACGACCGAGATGCTGCCGCCCGCATGGGCGGCGAAGCTCGGGATCGTCACCGTCGCAAAGACGAAGATGATGGTCATGCCGGCCAGAAGGATGTTGAGCGCGATCTCGTTCGGGGTCTTCTGGCGGACCGCGCCCTCGACCAGACCGATCATGCGGTCGAGGAAGGTGGCGCCGTGCGCCGCCGTGATCCGCACCTTGATGCCGTCGGAGAGCACGCGGGTGCCGCCGGTGACCGCCGAGCGGTCGCCGCCGCTCTCGCGGATGACCGGAGCGGACTCCCCCGTGATGGCCGATTCGTCGATCGAGGCGACACCCTCGATGACGTCGCCGTCGCTCGGCACGATGTCGCCGACCTCGACAAGCACGATGTCGCCCGGCCTGAGATCCGGGGCGAACACGGTTTCCCAGCTGCCGCCGGTGCGGGTCAGCCGCTTGGCCTTGGTCTGCGTGCGCATGCGGCGGAGGTTTTCCGCCTGCGCCTTGCCGCGACCCTCGGCGACGGCTTCCGCGAAGTTGGCGAACACCACCGTGAACCAGAGCCAGAAGGTGATCTGCGCGGAGAACAGTACGCTGTTGCCGGTCACGGCCTCGCGGACCACCAGGATCGTGGTGAGCAGTGCAACGATCTCGACCACGAGCATGACCGGCTTGCGCCACAGGGTGCGCGGGTCGAGCTTGCGGAACGAGTCCAGGATGGCGCCGGCCACCATGGCGGACGACAGCCCGGCGGCGGGCCTCTGCTGGCCGAGCCGCAGGTCGCGTGCGAGCGCGGTCTCCGCCGCGCCGTCTGCGATGCCGCCGATGGCCGTGGTCCTCCCTCGAGACATGCGCTTGCCGGATGAGGGCGCCGAAATAGGCCACGCCGACGCCCGACACAAGCAGGGCGAAGAGCGATGGCGGGTCTGGATATTGTATTTAGTTATGACCCATCACTACGGCAATCCAAAAGCCCGGTCTGCGACGGACGTCTCGTGACGCGTCGGTCCGCAGCCGCTCAGGCGCGCACCATATAAATACGGCTCGAGTTGCCGGTGATGGATTGCCGCCGTCTCCAGCAAAGATTTGCCGATCCACAGTTTGCGAATCATGGGGACAAGTGTTGGTGGATCCCTTCCTCCACGGCACCCGAGCCCAATTTCAGACACAGTGCGCCGCATATTTTTCCGGCCGGCCGTTAGCTCTCCTGGGGAGTATGCCATGGACGTTGACTGTCACGATGCCCTGCAGAGAATTGCGGCGCACGCGCTGATCGTTGCGGAACGCTGCAAGGATCGCCGCATCCAGGAGCAGCTCGTCAACATCGCAAACGAGCTCATCGGGATGATGGTCGGCCGCGACGCCCCGGATGAGACGCCGGCGGGACAGAAGCTCAATTGACCGCGCGGCCGCCTGCGGTCAGCCCCGCTTGCGGTCCGGGTAGCTCCTCGCCATCCCGTCGCGGACGTCCTGCTGGATGCCGTATTGCGGAAACGGATAGCGGAAACCGTTCTTCGCCAGCGCCTCCATGCCGGCGATCGCCTTGGGCAGATAATCGGGCGGCAGCGCCATCAGCATTTCGTCGTCGAGCACGCCGCCATAGCGCCGCTCGGCGAAGCACGGGATCGACAGCGACGGCTGGCGGGTCTTGAGCGCGCGTCCCCAGCTGTCGGCGCAGGCGCTCTCGCCGACCACGCCCCAGTCGAAGCGCTTGTAGCCGGCCCACTGCAGACCGTTGATGAAATACATCATGGCGCCGGGGGTGGCGTAGAACAGCGCGATGTCCGGCGGATCGAGCCGCCCCGACGACAGGGGCGCCACCGCCAGCGCCGAAAAGCGTCCGTCGGGCACGCACTCCATCGCGGCCTGATGGTCGCGCGCGTCCTCGGGCGTCGAGAACCACACGCCGACCATGTGACGGCCCGACTGCCAGGCCGCGTCCTTGGCGCCGCCGAGCCCGACCACGGCCCGGCACTGGGCGCCGACCAGATCGTCCGACGTGATGCCGACGGTCCATCCGAGCCGCGAGGCCTGCGCCACCACCTGGTCGAGGGTGTGGACGCTGCCGGGCCGGCGGATCTTCGGGATCGCCTCCATGTCGGCGCTGCTCTCGAACAGCTTCATCCCGAACGGAATCGAGCGCAGCTTGAGCAGCCGCTCGAGATCCGCTGCGTGCTTCACAATCTCGGTTGCCATCGGAGCTCCCATTCGGTCGACAATGCGCCGCGCTCACTTTACCTTCTGCCGGAGCGCAGGGCCAATGCCGATGATTGCTCTGCGTGCTCGCGGGGCCGTCGCCGTGCGCCGATGACGGCACGGACGGCCGGCTGCTATAGTTCGGGCTATCTCGCGCCAGGAGCCCGCCATGACCGATCTGCCGACGCACGTGGACATCCACGAGGAGGGACCGCGCGAGGGCTTTCAGATCGAGCCGGGGCCGATCGCCACCGCCGACAAGATCCGGCTGATCGAGGCGCTCGGCGAGACCGGGCTCCGGCACATCCAGGTCTGCTCGTTCGTCAATCCGCGCGTGGTGCCGGCCTGGGCCGATGCCGACGACGTGGTCGCCGGGTTCACGGCGCGGCCGGGGATCGACTACACGGCGCTGTGGTTCAACGCCAGCGGCCTCGAGCGCGCTCTGGCATTCCGCCACAAGCTCGCCGTCACCGGCTCGATCGCGCTCGCGGCGTCGGAGGCGTTCACGCGGAAGAACCTCAACCGCAGCCACGCCGAGAATGTCGAGGCGATGCGCCGGCAGACCGCGCTGCATCTGTCGCGCGGTGTGAGCGTCAACCGCATCGGCGTGATGGCCGCGTTCGGCTGCAACTACCAGGGCGACATCGTGCCCGCCCAGGTCATCGCCACGCTGGAGGACGGCCTGCGGATTGCGGCGGACGCCGGCACCCGGATCACCCTGCTCTCGCTCGCCGACACCATGGGCTGGGCGACGCCGGCGCGCATCGAGCGGGTGCTGGGCGAGGTGCGGGGCCGGTTTCCCGACCAGCAGCTGTCGCTGCATCTGCACGACACCCGCGGGCTCGCGGTGGCGAACGCCCACGCCGGCCTGCGCCTGGGGGTGAGCCGGTTCGATTCCGCAGTCGGCGGGCTCGGCGGCTGTCCGTTCGCCGGGCAGAAGGGCGCGGCCGGCAACATCTGCACCGAGGAGCTGGTGTTGCTGTGCGAGGAGATGGGCATTCGCACCGGCGTCGATCTCGACCGCCTGATCGAGGTCGGCCGCATGGCCGAGGCTATCGTCGACCACGTGCTGCCCAGTGCGCTGGTCCACGCCGGCAGCCTCGATGCGTTCCGCCGCAAGGCCGCCTGATGTCGCCTGCTCCGCTGGCCGGCCTCAAGGTCCTCGAGCTCAGCCACACCGTGATGGGCCCGACCGCCGGGCTGGTATTCGCCGATCTCGGCGCCGACGTCGTCAAGGTGGAGCCGGCGCCGGACGGCGATCATACGCGCGGTCTCGCCGGCTTCGCAGCCGGCTTCTTCGCCGCCTTCAACCGCAACAAGCGCAGCTTGGCGCTGGACCTCAAGCGTGACGAGGGCCAGGCGGCGATGCGCCGTCTCGCCGCCACCGCCGACGTGGTGATCGAGAACTACGGGCCGGGCACCATGGAGCGGCTCGGCTGCGGCTACGAGACCCTGGCGAAGGTCAACCCACGCCTCGTCTACCTGGCGCTCAAGGGCTATCTGGCGGGTCCCTACGAGCACCGCCCGGCGCTCGACGAGGTCGTGCAGTTCCAGGTCGGGCTCGCCTACATGACCGGGCCGCCGGGCCGCCCGCTGCGCGCCGGCGCCTCGATCATCGACATTCTCGGCGCCGTGTTCGGCGTCGTCGCCGTCCAGGCGGCGCTGCGCGAGCGCGAGACCACCGGGCAGGGCCAGCGGGTGAGCAGCGCCCTGTTCGAGAGCGCGGCGTTCCTGATGAGCACCCACATGGCAGGGATGGCGGCGACCGGTCTGCCGGCGCAGCCGATGCCGGCGCGGCATGGCGCCTGGGCGATCTACGAGGTGTTTCCCGCCAGTGACGGCGAGCTGTTCATCGGCGTCACCAGCGACCGGCAATGGGTGCGCTTCGTCGAGGAGTTTGGCCTCCAGGAGCTGGCTGCCGATCCGCGGCTCGCCACCAACCTGATGCGCGCGCAGGAGCGCTCGTGGCTGATCCCGGCGCTCGAGGAGGTGGTGGCCCGGCTTTCGTGCGACGAGGTCGCCCGGCGCTGCGAGCGGGCCAAGGTGTCGTGGTCGCCGGTCGGCAAGCCCGGGGATCTGTTCACCGACGCCCACCTGGTGGCGACCGGCGGCCTCATCGACGTGCTCGTCTCCGGCCTCGGCGGCGGCGAGGGCAGGAAGGTCGGACTGCCGGCACTGCCGATCGAGCTCGGGGCGGCGCGCGAGCGTCCCGGCCTGCGTCGCCAGCCGCCGCGCCTCGGCGAGCACACCGCCGAAGTTCTCGCCGCGGCCGGGTTTTCCAGCGCCGAGATCGCCCGGCTCGCCGAGCAGCGGGTGATCGTCGGCGCCGACCGGTCGACCTGGACCTGATGAAAGGCGTTGCCGGCGTCGCCACCGGCTTGGCGCAGGGCAGGATCGCGCGCGCGGGCCATTGACGCCGGCGCCCCGGCATCGGATCCTGCACCCACACGCGGCAACAGGAGTTTTTCCATGCTTCAGGAGACGATCGAGGCGGGTGTCGATATCGGTGCAGCGCGATGGCAGGCCCGGGTCGACCTCGCGGCCGCCCACCGGCTGGCGGTGATGCACGGGTTCAACGAGGGCATCTTCAACCACCTCACCCTGCGGGTGCCGGGCGCCAACGATCGCTACTACCAGATCCCGTTCGGCCTGCACTGGTCGGAGATCACCGCGAGCTGCTTCATGGAGGTCGGCTACGACGGCAAGCTGATGGCCGGGCAGGGCGAGATCGAGCAGTCGTGCTACTGCATCCATGCGCCGCTGCACCGGCTGCTGCCGCACGCCGCCGCCGTGTTCCATACCCACATGCCGTATGCCAGCGCGCTCGCCCGGCTCGAGGACCCGCGCATCCTGCCGATCGGCCAGACCGAGCTCGCCATCGGGATGCACACCGCCTATGACGACAGCTACGACGGCCCCGCCTTCGATCCCAAGGAGGGCGAGCGGCTCGCCTCCGTGATCGGCGACAAGACCATCCTGATCATGTCCAACCACGGCGCCGCTACCATCGACCGGTCCGTCGCCGAGGCCTACGACCGGCTCTACTACCTCGAGCGCGTCGCCCAGGTGCAGCTCCACGCCATGTGGACCGGCAAGCCGCTGAAGTTCCTGCCGCAGCAGGTGATCGACCAGACGCTCGCCGAGTTCAAAGGCGGCCGCACCTACGGCGGCAAGAAGCCGGCGATCTGGCACTTCGAGGCGCTCAAGCGCATCCTCGACCGCAAGGAGCCGGACTACAAGAGCTGAGCCGGGCCGTAGGTCGTTTGTAGCGAGCGTAGGGTGGGCAAAGCGAACCTGCCCACCAGGGGCGTTGACGGTGGGCACGGCGCGAAGAGAGCCCCTTTGCCCACCCTACCAGTGCGCCTTGATAAGCGATTGATGCCTCGCCGCACCCGGATTGCGCTGCGCTTCATCCGGGCTACGGGAGCGAGCGGCTCGGTCAAACAAACAGGCTCGACGCCGCGAGCGACAGTCCCGGCGGATCGAGCGTGATCTCGCCGTCCTGCAGGATGGCGACGGTGATCACCTCGTCGGCCTGCCTGCTATAGTGCACGACCCGCCGTCGCCCGAGGTCGACGATGAGATAGTGGCAGAGCCCGGGCACGCGAAAATAGTCGGCGAGCTTCGCGGTCTTGTCGAGGTTGCGCGTCGACGGCGAGAGCACCTCGACGACGACGACGGGATTGGGCGCACACACCGACTCGGCCGCGACGCGCTCGCCGCAATTGACCAAGGCGTCGGGCAGGTAGCTGGTCTCCGCGTCGACCACCACGGCGAGCCCCTCGACGAAGGCCTCGCAGGGGACGCCAGCGTGCCGGATCGCCGCCTCGAGCGCATTGGCGGCGCGGCGCTTGGCCCGAACGTGCTCGGAGCGCTCGGGCGCCATCGCCACGGTCTGCCCGTCCACCAGCTCGTAGCGGGCGTCCTGGCCTTCCGCCCACGCCAGGAACTCCCGCACCGTCATGCGTTGGATGGCCTGCACGTTCATGCCGCAACGATAGCACGACGGCCGCAGGCTCGCGACCGAGGGAATCGACCGGGATCGGGGTGCAGGCGCCTGGCGGCGTTCCGCATCAGCCCCCCGTCGGGGGGGTTGATATCGGCCGGGCGCTGGCCGATCCTCGCCGCAACCACGGCCGGACAGGAGGGGAGCGCGTAGTGAAAATGCCAAGCGGCACGTTCGATGCCGAGTACGACG
>JBEKZK010000203.1:0-7288 GCA_049509935.1 Xanthobacteraceae bacterium
AAAGGCGCGCTCTTCGCGCGCCGTGCCCACCGTCAGCATCGTCGGTGGGCACGGCGCGAAAAGCGCCTTTGCCCACCCTACCAGCAGCGCCGCCGATCATCTCTGCGCCGGCTCGCCGAGGTCGAGCGGCGGCGGAAGATCGGGCTGCTGCAGCTCGATCTTGACCTTTCCCGGCTCGATCGACCCGCGGTCGATCCAGTAGGTCACCGATGCCGGCCAGAAGATCACGATGACGACGAGGACCACCTGGGTGAGCACCCAGGGAATCGCGCCCCAATAGATATCCGACGTCTTCACCCAGGCCGGCGCGATGCCGCGCAGATAGAACAGGGCGAAGCCGAAGGGTGGGTGCATGAAGCTCGTCTGAATGTTGGCGCAGATCAGCACGCCGAACCAGATCAGATCGATGCCGAGCTTGTCGGCGGCCGGCGCCAGCAGCGGGATGATGATGAAGGCGATCTCGAAGAAGTCGAGGAAGAACGCGATCACGAAGATGAAGGCGTTGGCGAAGACGAGGAAGCCGAGCTGTCCTCCCGGCAACGAGGTGAGCAGCGTCTCGATCCACACCTTGCCGCCGACGCCCTGGAACACCAGGCTGAAGGTGCGGGCGCCGATCAGGATGTAGACCACCATGGCGGTGATCCGCATGGTCGACGCCATGCCCTGATAGAGCAGCGGCCAGGTCAGGGTGCCGTACAGCCTGGCGAGCACCAGGGCGCCGACCGCGCCCATGGCGCCGGCTTCGGTCGGCGTGGCGAGACCCATGAAGATCGTTCCCAGCACCAGGAAGATGAGGCCGAGCGACGGGATGATGCCACGCAGGCATTTCTTCCACAGAGCCCAGCCCTGCAGCGTGCGCGCCTCGGGCGGCAGCGCCGGCACGTCCTTCGGCCACAGCACGCTGACGACGAAAACCCAGATGCAGAACAGCGCCACCTGGATGATGCTCGGCCCGATGGCGCCCGCATACATGTCGCCGACCGAGCGTCCGAGCTGATCGGCGAGAACGACGAGCACCAGCGACGGCGGGATCAGCTGGGTGATGGTCCCCGATGCGGCGATCACGCCCATGGTGTGGCGGGTCGAGTAGCCGTATTTGAGCATCGGCGTCATCGAGATCACGCCCATCGCGATGACCGAGGCCGCCACCGTCCCGGTGATCGCGCCGAGGATGGCGCCGACGAAGATCACCGCATAGGACAGCCCGCCGCGTACCGGACCGAACAGCTGGCCGATCGAATCGAGCAGATCCTCGGCGAGGCCGCAGCGCTCGAGGATGGCGCCCATGAAGGTGAAGAACGGGATGGCGAGCAGCAGGTCGTTGGAAATGATGCCGAACAGCTGATAGGTGAGATTGCCGAGGAAATTCGGGTTGATCAGCCCGAGCTCGATGCCGATGAAGCCGAAGAACAATCCGGTCGCGGCGAGCGAGAAGGCGGCCGGATAGCCGATCAGCATGAAGAACACCATGCCCCCGAACATCAGGGGCGCCAGGTTGTCCTTGATGAAATTCATTGCAGCGGCTTTTCGTACTTGAATTCGATGTCGATCACGCGCTCGAGCGCGGCGATCCGCTTGATGATCTCCGACACCCCCTGCATCGCCATCAGCGCGAAGCCGACCGGAAGCAGCAGCTTGACCGGCCAGCGGATCAGGCCGCCGGCGTTCGAGGACTGCTCCTGATGCTGCCAGGATTCGACGAACCACGGCCAGGTGAAATAAATGAGGATGATGCAGATCGGCAGCAGGAACAGGACGCCGCCGACGATGTCGATCCAGATGCGGGTGCGTTCCGACACCATCCCGTAGACGAGGTCGACGCGCACGTGCTCGTTCATCTTGAGGGTGTAGGGTCCGCCGAGCAGCACCATTCCGGCGAACAGGTACCACTGGATCTCGAGCCAGCCGTTCGAGCTTTCGCTGATCAGATAGCGGCTCGCGGCGTTGCCGGCGCTGATCAGGCAGGACAGCAGGACGAGCCAGTTGGCGACCACGCCGAACTTCTCGTTGACCCAATCGATTGCGGCGCTGAGCTTCAGCAGTCCCTTCACTGGTCCCCCTCTGGCGGTTCGCCTTGCGCCGGTCCCCCCGATCGGTTGCCGCGCCAGCCTCCTTCGGCCACCGGCCCGGCCGGCCGATGACCGAGCCCGCACTGGTGCGGTCGATTTGAAGCTCCTATCAGCTGTGCGGCACGCTCGTCATGGGAGCTTCAAATCCAAAAACCGCGCTGGCCGCTATCCCCCGGTGACGCTCATGTGGCGGTCGAGCGCGGGCCCGCGGTGGCGACGGTCGATGACGAAGTCGTGGCCCTTGGGCTTGCGGCTGATCGCCTCGCCGATCGCCGCGAGCAGCGGCCCGTTGCCCTCCGAGGCGCGTAGCGGCGCCCGCAGGTCGGCGGCGTCGTTCTGGCCGAGGCACATGAACAGCGTCCCGGTGCAAGTGACGCGGACCCGGTTGCAGGACTCGCAGAAATTGTGGGTCAGCGGCGTGATCAAGCCGAGCCGGCCGCCGGTCTCCCGCACCCGCAGGTAGCGGGCCGGCCCCCCGGTGCGATAATCGATGTCGTCGAGGGTGAAGCGCTCGGCCAGCCGCGCCCGCACCATCGACAGCGGGAGATATTGGGCGAGCCGCTCGTCGCCGATGTCGCCGAGCGGCATCACCTCGATCAGCGTCAGGTCCATGCCCCCGCCAT
The DNA here is from genome assembly GCA_049509935.1 of Xanthobacteraceae bacterium. Taxonomy (GTDB): domain Bacteria; phylum Pseudomonadota; class Alphaproteobacteria; order Rhizobiales; family Xanthobacteraceae; genus AP-16. Next base: position 2,693 of record JBEKZK010000203.1, read on the forward strand.
GGGCCCACTCGACCAGGTCAGGGATCTCGTCCTCGTTGACGCCCTTGAGCGCCACCGCGTTGATCTTGACCGCGAGCCCGACGGCCTGGGCTGCCGCGATGCCGTCGAGCACCTTGTCGAGCTCGCCCCATCGGGTGATGGCGCGGAACTTGTCGGCGTCGAGCGTGTCGAGCGACACATTGATTCGCCGAATGCCGTGCGCCGCAAGCTCGCCGGCATATTTCGCCAGCTGCGATCCGTTGGTCGTCAGCGTCAGCTCGTCGAGCGCGCCGGTGGCGAGATGCCGCGACAGCGAGCCGATCAGGGACATGACGCCACGCCGCACCAGCGGCTCGCCGCCGGTGAGCCGGAGCTTGCGCACGCCCCTGGCGACGAAGGCGCTGCACAGCCGGTCGAGCTCCTCCAGGGTCAGCAGGTCCTGCTTGGGCAGGAAATTCATGTTCTCCGCCATGCAGTACACGCAGCGGAAATCGCAGCGATCGGTGACCGACACCCGCAGATAGCTGATCGCCCGCCCGAACGGGTCGACCAGGGAGGCCGGCTTCACCGACACGGCACGCTCGAGACCCATGACCTCACTCCATGCGACGGACGGCTTGCCACCGGCCCGGCAAGTCCTATTTTCCTGATCGCGGCTCAATCTGCGTCAATACCGGGAATACCACAATGGCCACCGGCAATCAGGGCGGTGCGGTCGGCGCTTGGCCGACCGAGATCAGGCTCCACAAGGACCGCAGGGCGCTGACGGTGGCATTCGACACCGGGGAGACGTTCACGCTGCCCGCCGAGTACCTCCGGGTCAAGAGCCCCAGCGCCGAGGTCCAGGGCCACGCGCCGGACGAGCGCAAGACCGTTCCGGGCAAAAGATATGTCCAGATCCTCGAGGTGCAACCGGTCGGCAATTACGCCGCGCGCCTGGTCTTCGACGACATGCATTCCACCGGAATCTACAGTTGGGACTACTTTTCCGAGCTCGGCCGCAATCGCGAGGCCTACTGGCAGGGCTACCTCGACGAGCTCGCCGCCCAGGGCCTGTCGCGCGAGGCGGCATCGCGGCGCTGACGGCCCAGCGTTCTCCGCGCCGGGCCTCCCCACGGTGAGCCGGATGCGAGACATCGCTGTGGGCGTCCGGCTGCCGCCACGGCGACCTCAAATCCGGCATGGCCAGACTCGATTGCGGTTACTCGATACCGCCCGCGATGACGTGAATGTGTCACCGCGGCAATGCTCGTTTTGCGTGCAACGAGGGTGCATGATGTTATGATTTCCGACGTTGCTCGGGGGCAAGCCGATGCACGCGATTGCGACGACGCTGATGGATGCCCGGCGTGCGGCCCGCAGGCGGCCGGCGACGTGGTGCCCCGGACCATCGTGCGGCCGCCCTGGCTCGCGCAGAAACTGCCGGTACGGCGAGCCGCCGCCTTCACCTGTATCGATGACGTCGCTGGAATTGCAGCTCTCGACACCTGCAATTCCACGCGTGAGCCGCCAGCAATCAAATCCGGATCGGTTCGACAGTTTGATCGGCGCGCGCGAACCTTTTTGCGTGTTGCCACGTAGGCTCGGTGGACCGGCTCGGGATCGTGGATCGGCTCGCGATCCTGACGCATCGGTCGTCCATGTGTCGTTCGAGTTGCAGCGGGAAGTTTGATTGTTGGAACGAGCACCACTCCGCCTCCCGGCCGACCCGCCGGCCGACCTGCCGGCACCAAGCGGGCATCCGCTCGACCGAGCTTCGATGGCGCCTGACCCGTCGCCGGGGCGTCGGGCCGGCGAGGTCCCGCACCGGGTCATCGTCTTTCTGCTGACGCTCCTGGTCGCCTCGGCCGTATTGCCGATCGTCATTCTCACGGCCTTGTCGTGGCGCGGCTACGTGGACGCGCGCGCCGACGCCGAGGCTCGGGCGCGGCGTATCCTCGAGGTCATCGATCAGCACACCCTGAGCGTTATCGAGACCGAGGACATGGTGCTCGACCGTGTCGTCGCCGCGGCCAGCGGGATGGAGCCGGGCGACGTCCGCAGCTCGGAGGCCATGTCGGCGCTGCTGCACAAGGTGAACGAGGCCATGGCGCACATGTCGTCGATCCTGGTCGTCGATGCCAAGGGCGATGTCGTCGCGTCGAGTGGCCAGGGCCTCGATTCGCCCAACGAGTCGGATCGGGACTACTTCGTCGCCCAGCGGGACCGCGATGCCGGAACGTTCATCGGTACCTTGCATCCCCGAAGCCCGAGCGGACGACCGGGCTTCGACCTCAGCAGGCGCATATCGTCCGCCGACGGCGCGTTCGAGGGCATCGTGGCGGCTTCGGTGTCGCCCGCCTACCTGGAAGGATTCTTCGCCAGCGTCGACGAAGGGCCCGGCCGGGTCGCCGAGGTGGTTCGCGCCGACGGCGAAATCCTGGTGCGCGACCCGCCGGTTGCCGACATGCAGCAGCTCGCTGCCGGCGATCCGCTGATGCGGGCCATCGCGGCGTCCGATCAGGGCATCGCCTGGAGCATATCGTCCGACGACGGTTCGCAACGCCTGATCGGCTACCGCCGAGTCGGCTCCTACCCGTTGTATGTCGCCGTCGCGATCGACCGGGCGGCCGCCCTGCGGCCGTGGTACGCCAAGCTGATGTTCGACGCATCCGTTCTGATTCCGAGCGCTTTCCTGCTCGCGCTGGTGACGCTGCTGGCGCTGCACGGCGCGCGACAGCAGAATGCGGCGCTCGCGCAGTTGGCGGCAGAGACCAGAGAGCGGATGACCGTCGAGGCGAGGTTGCGTCAGGCGCAGAAAATGGAGGCGCTCGGCGAGCTCACCAGCGGGCTCGCTCACGACTTCAATAATCTGCTGACCGCCATTCGCATCTATGTCGACGTGATCCATGGCGCCTTGACCGATGCGAAGGTGCGCAAGTTCGCCGACGCGATGGTCACGGAAATCGAGCGGGGCGGCAACCTGATCAGATCGCTGCTCACGCTCGCACGGCGCCGCCCGCCGGAGATGCAGGCATTCGATGTCAACGCGACGATCCGCGGCATGGAGTCCCTGTTGCAGCAGTCGGTCGGTCCGGCGATCGACATCGCGTTCGACCTGGCGCCCGACCTGTGGTGGGTGAGGGCCGACGTCAACCAGGCCGATGTCGCCTTGCTCAATCTGGCGATCAACGCGCGCGACGCGATGCCGTCGGGCGTGGTCCGCATGGCGACGGCGAATGTCGAGCTTGCGGGCGAGCCGGACGGGCTGGCGGGGCGCTATGTCGCGATCTCGGTGACCGATACCGGGACCGGCATGTCGCGCGAGACCGTCGCCCGCGCCTTCGAGCCGTTCTTCACCACCAAGGCGCCCGAGAAGGGCACGGGGCTCGGATTGAGCTCGGTGCGCGCTTTCGCCAGACAATCGAACGGAGCCGTCGTCATCGCCAGCAAGCCGGGCGAGGGAACCACGGTGACGATCTATCTGCCGTCCAGTTGATCGCGGCCTCGTGGAGGGCTTCGGTCGCGACATGGGGAGCACGCGATGGATCGGACGAATGCGAGCGGGCCGGTGCTGTGGAGCCTCGATCGGCGCCGGGTCGGCAGCGTCGTGCTCAACCGGCCCGAGGTCAACAATGCTTACGACGGCGATCTCATCGCCGGCCTCGGCGCCGCCATGGACGCGCTGTCCGCTGTCGACGGGCTGCGCGCCGTCGTCATCACCGGCAATGGCCGGCATTTCCAGGCCGGCGCCGATCTCACATGGATCGACGCGGTCAGGAAACGCTCGGAAGCGGAGAACCTCCAGGCCTCCCGTGCCACCGCCGAGGCGGTGCAGCGGCTGAACCTTCTGCCCGTCCCGACCATTGCGCTGGTCCAGGGCGGCTGCTTCGGCGGCGGGACCGGGATCATCGCGGCCTGCGACGTGGTGGTGGCCGCCGACAACGCGCTGTTCTCGCTGTCCGAGGTGCGCTGGGGACTGACGGCCGGAATCACCGTTCCCCAGCTCGGCGATGCCATCGGGGTGCGTCAGGTGCGGCGCTATGCCCTGACCGCGGAGCGCTTCGGCGCCGATGAGGCGCGCCGCATCGGGCTCGTCCACGAGGTGGTTCCGCTCGCCGAGCTCGAGGCGGCCGGCGCCCGCATCGTCGGTCATCTGCTGGAGAATGATCCACGCGCCATCGCCGAGACGAAATCCATTGTCTCGAGCCACGCGCGCGGCGATCTCGACGCCGCCGCGCTCGACCGGCTGGTCGCGGCGCATGCGGCCAAGCGCCGATCGCCGGAGGCCGCGGAGGGCCTGGCGTCATTCGCCGAAAGGCGTGCCGCCAGCTGGGCGGGACGGATCTAGTGCACCGATTCCGAAGTTCGCATTACTTGGCGGCATCCTCTGGTGCGAACTTTGGAATCCAAAGGTGCACTAGCAAGTCTATGATTCTAGTGCGGCTTTTGGGATTTGAAGTTCCTATGACGAGCGCGTCGCACATCTGATAGGAACTTCAAATCCGCCGCACTAGTGTATGACTGCGGCCTTCGACGACCTTGCAAAGGGTGCCCGCATGGACAGCGACGTGGTGGACCGCCTGGCGATCCGCGATCTGATCGAGAATTGGGTGGTGTGGCGCGACGCCCTCGACT
>JBEKZK010000204.1:0-7281 GCA_049509935.1 Xanthobacteraceae bacterium
CGGTCGGGCACCGGTCTGTTCCGTATTGCACACCACCGCCTCGCTGAGTCATCGTGACGCAGGCGACGACAGCATGTCCCGGAAATGTGCGCTATTCGCGCAGCATGATCTTCAACAGGGAGCCGCGCACGATGAGCCCGCCGTTGTAATCGATGAAGCCCAGGCGCCGAAATTTGTTCATGAACGCGTTGACTCTGGATCGCGTCGTGCCGACCATCTCGGCGAGCGTTTCCTGGTTGACGTGCGGAATGACCGTCGCCAACTCGTCGGCCTTGCCGAAATTGGCCAGAAGCAGGAGGATCCGCGCCAGACGCTTCTCGCTCGAATTGAACAGATGATCGATGAGGTCCTCCTCGATCCGGGCATTCCGCCGCAGCAGGAAGGACACGAGCATGTCGGCGAAGCCCGGTTCCTGCTGCAGCAGGCGGAGCACCGCCGCCTTCTTCGCCCGCGTGAAAGTGCACTCGGTCATCGTCGTCGCGGTGACCAGACGGCGCGATTGTCCGTTCAGGCATCCCTCACCGAAGAAATCGCCCGTTCCCAGTATCGCCAGCACCGCTTCCTGGCCCCGTTCGGAAAGCACGTGGAGCTTCACCTTGCCTTCCCGGATGTAGAAAATATCGCCCGCCGGATCTCCTTGTGAGAACACGACCCGGCCAGCGTCGTAGCCGGCCATCTTCTTCGCCCCGACCCTGTCGTGAAACGCGGCGCCGTCGAAGATCGGGCGGCGGTTCCTGGCAGGCGTCACTCGGGGACGCTTCGAGCTGGAGATCATGGTGGGTCGGGTCTCGCAGACGACTGCCGCCGTCGCCACTGGATGGCCTGATGCCGTCGTCGGTCCCCCGATAGGGCGCGAAAGCGACGAGCGACGATCCATTGTTATTTGTCGTGCCGGGCCGGGGCAATGGCATTCATTGTCATCAACATAAGGGTAAATTATGATCAATAAATGGACTATGAGCCGAGCCTTTGCATAGATCACGTGCGTTCGCGGGATTGCGTTGCGGAAGGGCGGAAGAGGTTCACCTGCGGGCAATCTGGTCATCAACAGAGTTCATATCAACAGATAAACAGGTCGATGGATCGAGGGATCAACGGATCAGCATATCAACGGTTCAGTCGTTCGATCGAACAATCATCTGATGGGTCGCCGGCCAGCGTGGTTCCATCCGCGCGCGAACGCCTCGCCGCGATCCGGGGCTCGGTCTCGATGCGCGACGGCGCGGGGCGGCGGCACCTGCGATGCCCCGCCGCGGCGCTGGAAAACCTTGACCGGGCAGCCTCGCACCTCATGGCCGGGCTGTCGTGCCGACGCATCGCTTGCGCTGTCCCGTCACACAATTGAAATATGAATCCGCAATGATGCCGGCATGCGAATCGGCGAGCCATTGCGCAGGCCATTGCGACACCCGCGGCGGTCAGCAGCCGGTCGCACGTCGCGCGGGTCAGTGGCGGCACGGACCTGGTGGGTTGTTTGATGCGGGTGCTGATCGCCACCGACGCCTGGCATCCGCAGGTCAACGGCGTGGTGCGGACGCTGACCTCGCTCGCCGGCAGCGCCCGCCGCCTCGGTCTCACGGTGGAGTTCCTCACGCCCGACGGTTTTCCGTCGTTTCCGCTCCCGACCTACCCGGATCTGCGGCTCGCGCTGACCAACGCGCGGGCGATCGCACTGCGCATCCAGCAATTCGCGCCCGACGCCATCCACATCGCGACCGAAGGGCCGATCGGTCACGCGGTGCGGCGCTATTGCGTGGACCGCCGCCTGCCGTTCACGACGAGCTACACCACGCGCTTCCCCGAATACGTCTCGGCGCGCGTCCTGATCCCGGAGTCGGTGATCTACGCGGTGTTGCGCCGATTCCATTCCGCCGGCGCCGTCACCATGGTGTCGACGGTGTCGCTGATGGCCGAGCTCGCGCGACGGAAATTCAGGAATCTCGTCATGTGGACCCGGGGGGTGGACACCGAGATGTTCACGCCCGATCGAGCGATCGATCTGGGCTTTCCGCGTCCGATCTTCCTCAGCGTCGGGCGGATCGCGGTCGAGAAGAATCTCGAGGCGTTTCTGTCGCTGGACCTTCCCGGCACCAAGGTGGTGATCGGGCAGGGGCCGCAGGAAGCCGAGTTGCGGCGGCGGTTTCCCGACGCCAGGTTCCTCGGGCTGAAGGAGGGCCGGGCGCTGAGCTCCTGCATGGCGGCAGCCGACGTGTTCGTCTTTCCCAGCCGCACCGACACCTTCGGCGTGGTGCAGCTCGAGGCGCTGGCCTGCGGCGTGCCGGTTGCCGCCTATCCGGTGACCGGGCCAAAGGACGTGATCGGAAACCGGCCGATCGGGGTGCTGGATCGCGATCTGCGGGTGGCCTGCACGGGGGCGCTCGGCATCTCGCGCGAGGCGTGCCGCGCGTTTGCGCTGGGCTGCTCCTGGGAGATCAGCGCGCGGCAGTTCATTGGTCACATCGATCGCGTTGTGGCCACCCAGCCGCGCGCGGCCTGAACCGTAGCCCTGATGGAGCGAAGTTTGATGAAAGGCCTCGACATGGAGCTGGAGCTCGATAACGAAACCGTCACCCGGGCGTATGCGCGCTGGGCGCCGGTCTATGATCTCGTCTTCGGTGCGGTGTTCGAGCGCGGCCGCCACGCCGCGATTGCGGCGGCCGAACGGGTGGGTGGCCGCATCCTCGAGGTCGGCGTCGGCACCGGCATATCGCTGCCCGACTACGCCCGCACCAACCGGCTGTTCGGCATCGATATTTCCGAGCCGATGCTGCGCAAGGCGCAGGAGCGGGTCAGCGAGCTCGGCCTCGACAACGTCGAGGGCCTCGCCGTGATGGATGCGACCGACCTGTCATTTCCCGATGCGTCGTTCGACGTGGTCGTCGCGCAATACGTGATCACGGCGGTTCCCGACCCGGAGGCGGCGCTGGACGAGTTCGCCCGCGTGCTGCGGCCCGGCGGCGAGATCGTGCTGGTCAGCCGCATCGGCGCCGAAGCGGGCCTGCGGCGCACTCTGGAGCGCTGGTTCTCGCCGGTCGCCCGCCAGCTCGGCTGGCGCACGGAGTTCTCGTGGGAGCGCTATGTGCGCTGGGCGCAGGGGGCGCACGGCGTGCGGGTGGTCGAGCGCCGGCTGATGCCGCCGTTCGGCCACTTCTCGCTCATCCGCTTCGCCAAGGTCGCGGCGCAGGACGCCGCACGCCCGGCGAAATTGGCTTCCGGCCGGGCCTGACGCGGAGGACGCTTCGCTCAGGCTCGAGCAAGGCCTCTCCGCCGTCATGCCCGGCTCCGTGCCGGGCATTCACGCCCCCGGGCTGGTCGTGACACGGGCCGTGGTGTTGTTGGCCCGGGGGCACGTCTTGCGGGCAACAAGCAAGGCGACGTCTTGCGGGCTGGCCGGGACGAGCCCGGCCATGACGGCCAAGCGATATCGCCAGGCTGGATCACGAATTTGCTGATCTCCCGCATTCCCGCCAGATCGCCATCGCGGCGCCATTCTCGAAACTGTCACATCGCATTCATCGAATCTCTATATCGCATTCATCGAATTTCCACATCGGCCACCGGTTGATCGGAAGAAGGACGACGACGATGAATGGATTCCTGGACGCGCTGAAGACGCAGCGGTGGGATGATCATCGCTATTACCACCACAGCCGGATCAACCAGGCCCTGCACCTGGTCAGCGCGGCGAGCTTCCTGTGCGCGTATGCGATGGCGTTCTTCGATCCGGTGGTGGCCGCCCTGGTGGGCTGGCTGGTCGCCATGACCAGCCGGCAGATCGGCCATCTGGTGTTCGAGCCCAAGGGCTACGACCACGTGAACCAGGCGACCCATGAATACAAGGAGGAGGTCAAGGTCGGCTACAACCTGCACCGCAAGATCGTGCTGCTGACGATCTGGGCCCTGTCGCCGCTGCCGCTCGCCTTCGATCCGACGCTGCTCGGCGTGTTTCAGCCGCATGCCAACGCCGCCGACTACGTGCGCCACGTCGGGACGGTGTGGCTGTTCATCGGAGCGGCGGGCCTGCTGTTCCGGACCGTCCAGCTGTTCGTGATCCGCGACGTCCAGACCGGGCTGGTGTGGGCGACCAAGATTCTGACCGACCCGTTCCACGACATCAAGCTCTACTGGTCGGCGCCGCTCTGCCTGCTGCGCGGCGAGCTGATCGATCATGCCGGGCTCGTCGAGGCCGCCGCCCCCGAGCATCACGGCGGATGAAGCCGGCGAGCCTCCAAGGGTGGGCAAAAAGGGCGAATGCCCGTCTTCGCGGGCTATGGCGCAGCGTGCCCACCATCGGCGCCGTCGGTGGGCACGGCGCAAGAGCGCCTTTGCCCACCCTACGCGGGCCCCGAGCATCACGGCGGATGAAGCTGTCTCTAGCCGCGGAGGAATGCGAAGCGGTGGGTCAGCATTTCCCGCAGCACGCGGCGGCGGATCGTGGCGTTGGTGGCGTCGGCGCCGCACCACCACCAGCCGTCGCTTTCCATGGCGGCGGCAGCGGCGACGAAACGATCCGCCACCGTGTCGAAATCGGCGTCGGTATAGTTGAGGCTGAAGATCAGCCGCCCGGTGCCGATCCAGCTGAGCGCCAGCCCTTCGGCCCGCAGGTAGTATTGAAACATCCAATTGTAGCGCGACGGCTTGGTGTAGCAGACGGTCCAGATCGAGGACAGGTTGGCCACCTCGACCGGCAGGCGGGCGTCGCGCAGGCGCCGATTGAGCCGTTCGGCCCGGCCGTCCCACAACTCGTCGAGGCCGCGATAGAGCCGGCGAATGTCCTCGTCCTCGAGGCGGCGGAGGAATTCGCGCATCGCCGCCATCACATAAGGGTGCGAATTGAAGGTGCCGCGGGCGAAGCAGATGTCGACCGGACGATCGTCGCGGAACCGTTTCATCAGGTCGCGGCGGCCGCAGATCACGCCGACCGGGAGGCCGCCGCCCAGCGTCTTGCCGTAGGTGACGATGTCGGCGCGGACGCCGAAATACGCCTGCGCGCCGCCGGCGGCGATGCGGAATCCGACGAACACCTCGTCGAAGATCAGCACGATCCTGCGTTGCGTGCACACCGCGCGCAGTCGCTGCAGCCATCCGGTGTAGGCGGCGCGGTCGACGTGCGCGCTGCGCCCGCTGTCGACCAGCGCCGAATCGGCCGGCGCGCTCGCATTCGGATGCAGGGCCTGCAGCGGATTGACCAGCACGCAGGCGATGTCGCGGCGGTGGCGCAGGACGCGCAGGCTGTCCTCGGAGAGATCCTTCAGCGTATAGGTGTCGTGCGCCGGCAGCGGATTGCCGACCCCCGGCTGCACGTCGCCCCACCAGCCGTGATAGGCGCCGCAGAACCGCACCAGCTTCGGCCGGCCGGTGTGGTAGCGAGCGAGCCGCACCGCCTGCATGACCGCCTCGGTTCCCGACATGTGGAACGACACCTCGTCCTGCCCCGAGATGGCGCGCAGCCGTGCGACGTTGTCGGCGACCACCGGGTGATAGGGCCCGAGCACCGGGCCGAGGTCGCGAACAATGGCTGCCCCGCGCTCCAGGCACTCCTTGTAGAAGTCGTAGCCGAGGACATTGACGCCATACGATCCGGTCAGGTCGTAGAAGCGGTTGCCGTCGAGATCGCCGAGCATCACCCCTGCGGACGACTGGACGAAGGCCCCGGCCTGGAGGTGCCGGCGAACGAGGCGGCTGTACTGGAAGGGCACCCGATAGGCGGCGGTGAACTGGAGATCGGAGATGCCGTCCTCGACCTCGGCGGTGAGCGCGGCGGTCTTTGCAAAGCGCTCGCGATAGAGTTCCGACAGCCGCGCGAACCCGGCGCGCCGGCGCGCCGCCACGTCGTCGGGCGGATCGTCGGAGCGGAAGAATCCGGTCTCGTCGTAGTCGTAGAACGGCACCTGCGCCGCGATCCGCCGCGCCAGCCGGGAATGTCCCGCCAGCGACCGGTGTTTCGCCCTCGTCAGCTCCAGGCGCGCTTTCAGCTTCGCCAGCGCCACGGCGAGCGCGACCGCGACGAGCACGCAGACGGCGAGAATCAGAGGAGGCGAATCCATCGATTCAAGGCCTACAGCCCAACGCTGACCGGTTCATGACACTCAAGTCCGCGATCGCCACGATCCTCCAGCAGGAGGACCTGAACTTTCTGCTGACCAATCGCATCCCCCGGCGTCTGCTGACCCGCTTCATGGGCTGGTTCAGCCGGATCCGCCAGCCGCTGGTGCGCGATCTGTCGATCGGCGTCTGGCGGTTCTTGTCCGACCTCGATCTCAGCGACGCGAAGACCACCCGGTTCGCCAGCATGCACGAGTGCTTCACCCGGGAGCTCGAGGACGGCGCGCGACCCATCGACCCCGATCCGACGGTGCTGGTCAGCCCGTGCGATGCCATCGTCGGCGCCTGCGGGGCCGTTGCCGGGGTCGAGCTGCTGCAGATCAAGGGCCTTGCCTACACCTTGCACGACCTGCTCGGCGATTCGGATGCGGTCGATCGCTACCGGGACGGCTGCTACGTGACGCTGCGCCTCACCTCGAGCATGTACCATCGCTTTCACGCCCCTTATGACTGCGAGGTCGATCGGGTCACCCATATCTCGGGCGATACCTGGAACGTCAATCCGATCGCGCTGAAGCGGATCGAAAAGCTGTTCTGCAGGAACGAGCGCGCGCCGATCCGCGCCAGGCTGGCGACCGGCCACGTGGTCACGCTGGTTCCGGTCGCCGCCATCCTGGTCGCCGGCATCCGTCTGCACTTCCTCGACCTGGTGCTCGATCGGCATCACCGCGGCGCGATCGTCATGCCGTGCCATGCCTGCTTGCGCAAAGGCGAGGAGATGGGATGGTTCGAGCACGGCTCCACCATCATCGTCCTGGCGCCGAGGGGCTTCACCCTGGGCCCCACCACGCGGGAAGGCGGGATCATCCGCATGGGCCAGCCGCTGCTGCGGCTGCCCGGCAATTACGGTGACAGTGCACTCAATTGCAATTACGCACAATTACGGTGACAGTGCACTTAATTAATTACCAGTTACGGTGACAGTGCCAGTTGCGGTGACAGTGCACTCAATTGGGAATTACGGAAATTACGGAAATTACGGTGACAGTGCACTGAATTGACGTTGCAAGTGGCTGGGTCGCCGGCTTCCTTCGGCGGCGCGTTGTTGGCAACCGGAGTGGCATGCGCATCCTGGCGATGTCCGGGCAATTACGGTGACAGTGCACTCAATCGGCGTTGCAAATTGCCGGGTCCGCCGCTCGCCGGCTTCCTTCGGCGGCGCCTTCCTGGTACCCG
>JBEKZK010000205.1:0-7275 GCA_049509935.1 Xanthobacteraceae bacterium
GCTGACCGGCTATTTCCTCACCCGCCACGTGCTCGAGCCGCGGGCCGCGCATCTGCCCGAGGCGCGCAGCAGCTTCATCGCGGCGGTGACGCGGCCGCATCCGGCCGCATCCGGCGGCGGCTGATCGCATGCTCCCGCGCCGGGCCGCGCCGATCCTCGTGACGCTGGTGGGCTGGCTGGTGTCCGGGCCGGCGCCGGCGCAGCCGTCCGCCGCGGAGGTGCCGCAGCAGCATTTGGCGGCGTGCGCCGCGTCCGGGCACCCGCAGTTGCCGCAGCGGTGGGGCGCCACCTTCCTGATGGCGCCGTTCGGCGAGGACCAGCTGGTGCTCGCCGAGATCGTGCACGACGGCGCGATCCCGGCGATGCGGGCCCGGCTCCATGGCCTGGCCCACGGGTCGGCCGATATTTTGGTGGCCGGGGCGCGCACCTTCGTGCTGACCACGGACGGCGGCCGCCTGGCGGAGTGCCGCGACCTCGGCGATACCGGCTGGCGTCCTCCGCCGGCCGACTGGCTCGGCCGCAAGGCGCAATGCGTCGGCTCCGGACCGGTCGCCGAGACCATGGTCGACTGGTGGAAGGCGCCGTCGTCGCCGCCGCCGCTCGCCAACTGGCTCTGGCTCGACGGTTCCGACCGGGCGCCGTTCCGGCTGATGTTCGTCAAACCCGACGATTCGCTCGGGCCCTTGAGCCTGTTCGCCTTCAGCTACCGGGTGCGCTTCGAGGCCCTGCGGGAGACCGATCTCGCCGTCGCGCTGGCGTTCTGCCGCGCCCGGCCGCACCGCGACGAGCCCGGCGGGCGCGAGGCGCTGCGCCGGACGATCTCCGCCATGGCGCAGTCGGCGACGCGTGAGGATGCCGAGATCGGGCGGCTGATGCCGGAGCTCGCGGCCGATTGCGCCGGGCGGCCGCTGCCGCGCTGGCCCGACGACTTCGCTCTGGCCACCCTGATGACGCCGATCGACATCCGCCACGATCCGTTGCCGGCCGAGGTGCTCTACGGCTGGGGATCGCGCTCGCAGCGCACCCGGATGTCGCTGCCGGCGTCGGCGGCGGACCGTACCGAGGATGCGCTGCTGATCGGACCCATGGGCTACGGCGTCACCCATGGACGGAACGGCCGGACGAGCTGCACCTGGCCGCAGCCCGGCGCGGTGCGTCCCGACTGGACCGTGGCAGGCGCGTGCAGCTGCGAGGCGGTGATCAACGGGACAACCGCGATCACACCATATGGTCCGACCCAGATCCTGCGCTGCCCGATGACGGCGCCGCGCGTCGTGTGGACCTGGTACACGCTCGAGGGCCGGCCCGTCGTGTTCATGGAAACCTCCTCGGGGAGCGAGCGCGGCGCCCTTCTCACGCTGGCCGACTACTACACCTGGATGCCCGGTCACCGGGCGCCGGAGGCCGCGTTCGCCAGGCCCGCGCAATGCGCCGCGGGGCCGGCCGCGTTCCGTCCCGCCGGTCATCCGCCGCGCTCCGGGCGTCAGCCCTGCGTGCCGTGCCATCTCGGCGCCGCATCAACGCAGTGATGCGTTGACGGTCCGCCGGATTGCTGTCAGATCCTTGCGCGACATCGCATGGCTGTCGCGGTCATATTCTCGGCGCGCTCGGCGCCCCTTCTCGCTCCCCCCGCAACAGGGTCCCGGCGACGCATGCGTCGCGGGGTGCCGCTCGGGGAAATGGTCGGGGTGACGGGCTGTTCTCGTTCGCCGCTTCGGCAACAACGATTTTCCGAAACAACGTCATGAGCCTCGTCGATGTCCCGGCACCGCATCGGATTTCTCGTGATCGCCGCGCTCGCTGTCGGGTCCGCCGTGAGCGGCGCGCGGGGCGACGATCGGCCCCGGCTGGAGACCCACGAGTCCTATGTCGACGAGATCATGCGCCGGACGACGCTTGCAATCAACGATCCGGTGGCGGTGTTCGCCTTCGTGCTCGACAGCCTGCCCGACCGCGTGACGGTCTATCCGACCGAGAACTATTACTATTTCACCTTCATCCACGACGGCAAATCCTATGACGGCAACATCCGCCTCGACGCCAGCACGCGCGACGACGGCAAGGTGGACTTCGCCTACGCGGAGGAGATGAAGGAGTGGTTCCCAGAGACACCGGTCAACTACGTGCTGCTCGATGCCGCCAAGGGCGTGACGGTTGAGAAGCTGGAACGGCTGGTCTATCGGGTGACATACCGGCAGAAGAGCGTGGTGTTCGCGCTCAACGACCTCTCGCAGGTCAAGCCGCCGCCCGACGTGATCGGCGCCGACGAGACCTTCATCGGGCCGGTGTTCGACGATTCGGCGGTCCGGTTCTTTCTCGTCTACAACTCGAAGCTCAAGCTGTTCCACTTCATCCTGGACGAGACCGTCGACAATCGCGACGAGCTGCTGCCGAGCCGGCGCACCGACCGCATCCTGATCGGCAAGCGCAGCGGCTTCGCCTACTATCGCGATCACCTGCGGCCGCGCAAGATCCTGATCGGCGTGTTCGAGGGCAACGTCTGGGTCAACAATCATTTCGACGGGCCGTTCGACCAGCTGCCCGACAATTTTGTCGAGGGCGACACGCTGCGCAACATCATTCTCGAGGTCGCACCGGAGATGAAGGGCAAGATCGACCGCTTCGGCGGCTCGCCCGACGGCACCGAGCGCTACGCCATCGCGCCCTACGTGGAATATCGCAGGGAGTCCGAGCTCCTCCTGTTCCATCGCTGCGCCACCAGGGCGGAGCATTCGCCGGGCTACTACAATTGCTTCATGGTGGATCACCATACCGACGGCAATGCCCATTACCGGCCGCGGTCGGTGGCGCGGCAGGCCTCGAAGGCGAGGCGGCCGGCGAATGATCGCGGCCGATAAGGACGCGGCTGTGGCGTCCGGTCCGCGACCGGAACGCGTACTGGTGGCGCTCCGACTGGCCAGAGGGCAGCACGTGGTGTACACCCTGTGCGACGATTGGAGGCGCATCCATGGACCAGCGTGAGTACGAACTGGCAAACCGGCTGGGAAAACTGCGCCAAGCAACCGAGCCCATGGCACGGTCGGCTCGCTTTGATAGAAAAGCCGGAGAAATTGTCGTCACCTTGAACACTGGCGTGTTTTCGTTTCGACCAGAGTGCCTCCCGGCCCTGGCAAAAGCAACGCCGGATGAACTCGACGAGATAGAGATCAGTCCGTCAGGATTCGGTTTGTTGTTTCCTCGACTCGACGAAGGTTTCTCCGTGCCAGCGTTGGTGCGGGAGTTCGCTACGGGCGAGAGCCAGTCGCCAGCCGATCCGTCGACCGGATCAGAGCTTGGGCGGTCTGAATAGCGTGGGCTTGGCTGGAGCGCTTTCCGGTAAGGTCGACGATGAAATCTCACGGGCCCTGAGCGGAAAGCGCTCCAGCTTCGATGTTTGTCGCATTTCCTGTCGGAAAACCGGTTTCCACTTTTCTGGGAAATGCTCTAATTTGCTCGTTCTCGGCCGGGTGCGCGGTGTCGTCGGCGCGGCGTGCGTCGCCCTCGTCTGTCTCGCCGCCAGCGGCGGTCTGGCGACACCGCTGCATCCGCTCGATCCGCTCGGGGCCGACGAGCTCGCCCGGGTGAGATCGATTCTGACGACGAGCGGCCGGTTCTCGGCGCATACCGATTTCTCCTGGGTGCAGCTCGACGAGCCGCCCAAGACGATCGTCGGCGCGTTCAAGCCGGGCGCCGATTTCCCGCGCCGCGCCTCCGTGGCGGCGGTCGACTTCGACACGCAGAAATCCTACGACGTCATTGTCGACCTCAAGTCCGGGCAGATCGCGTCGCTGACCGATCTCGGCGACATGGGCCCCGGGGTCAGCGACCACGACACCGAGCTCGCCCGCGCCATCGTCGATGCCGACGCCGCCGTCAAGGCGGCGCTGGTGCGGCGCGGCCTGACGATTCCCGGGAGAATCTCCGATCGGGTCATCATGCAGTTCGCGGCGATCGGACGCGATCCCGCGCTGGAGCGCGCAAGCGGTCGGCTGATCCGCGTCCAGTTCGCCTCCGACCAGGACTCGGTGAACGAGTTCAGTCCGTTCGTCGACGGCATGATGGCGGTCGTCGATGTGTTTTCTGGCCGCGTCGTGCAACTGATCGACGAGGCCGGGGCGGCGCCGAGCCGGAAGGTGCCCCACGATATCTTCCGTCTCGGCGGCCGGCGTCCGCAGCCTTCGGCCCCGGCGCCCCGGCACGCTGCGCCCGCCGTCACCATCACGCACAACACGCTCTCGTGGCGGCAGTGGACGCTGCGTCTCGGGTTCAATCTGCGCGAGGGCCTGGTCCTCTATCAGGTGGCGTTCGGCGACGCCGGCAGGCCGCGCCCGATCCTCTATCGCGCCGCGGTGGCGGACGTGATCACCGCCTACGGCGATCCGAGCGCATCGTGGTCGTGGATGGAGCTGCTCGACGAGGGCGCGTTCGGCCTCGGCGCCTCGTCGATCGACGTGCGGCCCGGCCGCGAGGTGCCGGCCGGCGCCGTGGTGGTCAGCCCGGTGATGCCCGACGCGGCCCAGGCCCGCTTCAGCTCGGTCTCCCGCAGCCGGATCTACGCCTACGAGCGCGACGGCGGCAACCTGATGCACTACCGTCAGGGCGATCTGACGTTTCACGCGCGTGCCACCGAGCTGGTGATCGGCTTCATGTCGTCGCTCGGGAACTACGTCTACGCCTTCAACTGGATCTTCCGGCAGGACGGCTCGTTCGCCTTCGAGATCGATCTCGGCGGCGAGATCCTGACCAGGCTCGTGCACGCCGACGACTGCGCGATCTGCCGGGCGATGGCGCAGGGGCCGGGGCCAGGCGGCGAGCCGCGCACCTATGGTCCGGATGGCGACGATCGCTTCGGCACCTTTCTGCATCCCGGCCTCGTCGGCCTCAATCACCAGCACTGGTTCAATCTGCGTCTCGATTTCGACATCGACGGGACCCGCAACGCCGTCGCGGAGACCAATCTCGAGCGCGTCGAGGAGGGCGGTACGGACGCGCGCGGCGCCGACCGGTTCTTCTCCGCCACCCACACTGTGTTCGGCCGGGCGCGGGACGCCAAGCGCAACGTCAGCGACGAGACGTCGCGGACCTGGACGGTCTACAATCCGTCGTCGCTCGGCGTCGGCGGTCGGCCGGCCGGATACGCGGTGGTGCCGAGCCACGGCGAATCGACGGCATTCGGCGCAAGCCGCGAGCAGGGCCCGGCGGGATATACCTTCCACCATCTCTGGGTGACGCCCTATCGCGACGGGCAGCTCTATCCGGTCGGCGCCCATCCGAGCCGCGCCGGCAGCGGCTACGCCGACACCCTGTTCCACTACGCCGACGACGCACCGATCTACGACACCGACATCGTGGTCTGGTACTCGCTGGGAGAGACGCACTTTCCGCGGCCGGAGGACTATCCGGTCATGAGCAACATGAATTTGTCGGTGGAGTTCCGTCCCGACGGATTCTTCGCGCGCAACCCGGTGCTCGACACCGGCAGGGTCTACAACAAGTAACAAGGAGAAGGCCGGAGCTGCGTCGAGCAGCCCCGGCCCAGGATTCGCGCCTCTCACCGGCGCCCGGCGTGTCCCGATCCGACGGACCGGGACATGCCCTTTGGGTAGAACCTCAGCGCCACCAACGGCGCCGGCTGCCCCAGCGCCAATGGCTGCGGCGCGGGCCGTGCCATCCCACCTGGGTGGCGTCGGTGACCTGGAGCGCATCACGGATCGAGATGCCGTTGGCGGGCGCGGCCGATGCGCCGGAAGCGCCAAGAACGCCGATTCCGGCGGCGACCATGGCAGCGAGCAGGATCATTCGCATTGAGTCTCTCCTCTGGGTGTTGCTTCGAGTCTAGGTCTCTTCCCAGACCCGGCCGGTGAAGCGTGTCCGGCCTTTTGCGCGAGTCGCACCGAGCGACGTCACTCGGTACGATCTACCCCCTGGACAAGTTCCAACAAGCTACGATGAAAATCCAGAAGATTGGCTGGATGACCCGTTCATCCCTTGTTCATCGGCCGCGCAGGCATTAACCAGAGCCATGGGCAAACGTCTGATTCCCCCCGAAGAGCCGGGCGAAATCCAGGATATTGCGCTGCGGGAGGCGCTGGAAAAGCGTTATCTCGAATATGCGCTGTCCACCATTACCAACCGGGCCTTGCCCGACGCGCGCGACGGACTGAAGCCCGTGCACCGCCGCATCCTCTATGCGATGCGGCTGCTGCGGCTCGACCCCAACACGGCCTTCAAGAAATCCGCGAGAATCATCGGCGACGTGATGGGACAGTTCCACCCGCACGGCGATCTCGCGATCTACGACGCCCTGGTGCGACTCGCCCAGGATTTCTCGTCGCGCTATCCGCTGGTCGACGGCCAAGGCAACTTCGGCAATATCGACGGCGACAGCGCGGCCGCCCACCGTTATACCGAGGCGCGGATGACCGAGGTCGCCCGCCTGCTGCTCGACGGCATCGACGAGGACGCAGTCGATTTCCGTCCCAACTACGACGGCCAGAGCAGCGAGCCGGTGGTGCTGCCGGCGGCCTTTCCCAATCTGCTCGCCAACGGCTCGCAGGGCATCGCGGTCGGCATGGCGACCTCGATCCCGCCGCACAACGCGGCGGAGCTGTGCGATGCGGCGCTGCATCTGATCGATCATCCGACCGCGCGCAGCCGCACTCTGATGAAGTTCGTGCCGGGCCCGGATTTCCCCACCGGCGGCGTCATCGTCGATCCGCCGGAGACGATCGCCGAGGCCTACACCACCGGCCGTGGCTCGTTCCGCGTGCGCGCGCGCTGGCACAAGGAGGAGACCGGACGCGGAACCTACCTGATCGTGGTGACCGAGATCCCCTGGCTGGTGCAGAAGGGCCGGCTGGTGGAGCGCCTCGCCGAGCTGCTCAACGAGAAGAAGCTGCCGCTGCTGGAGAACGTGCGCGACGAATCGGCCGAGGACATCCGCCTGGTGCTGGAGCCGCGTGCGCGCACCGTCGATCCGGCGCTGCTGATGGAATCGGTGTTCAAGCTCACCGATCTGGAAAGCCGCATTCCGCTCAACATGAACGTCCTGGTGAAGGGCGGCCGCGTCCCCCAGGTGGTCGGCCTCGCCGAGGCGCTGCGCGAATGGCTCGATCACCGGCGCGACGTGCTGCTGCGACGCTCGCGCCACCGCCTGGGCGAGATCGAGCACCGCCTCGAGGTGCTGGGCGGCTATCTGATCGCCTATCTCAACATCGACAAGGTGATCAAGATCATCCGCAACGAGGACGAGCCCCGGCCGGTGCTGATGAAGAC
>JBEKZK010000206.1:0-7639 GCA_049509935.1 Xanthobacteraceae bacterium
GGCGTGATCCCCTTCTGGACGATCCGCCCTTCCGTCAGCCGGCGGGTGCCGCCGAGCCGGCGGTGAAGCTCCTGCCAGATGCGCTCGTCCGGCCAATTGGCGAGATCGTCGTCGACCGGGCACTGCAGATAGAGCCGCGACAGCATCGGCGAGCGCATGGTGTAGAGTGCGAACCCGCCGTCATCGTAAGCGTAGATCAGTTCGTCGTCCGGCGGCGGCGATTCCGACAGGATGCCGACCCAGCCGAACGGGTAGTCGCGCTCGAACAGGCTCAGGGCGCCGTCCGGGATGCTCGGCCGGGTCACGCCGTGAAAACCGTCGCAGCCGCCGATGAAATCGCAGGCGAGCTCCTGCGGCCGGCCGTGGTGGCGGAAGCGGATGCGCGGGGACGTTCCGTCGATGCCGGCGACGCTCACGTCCTCGACCTCGAACAGGATCTGATCCCCGTTCGCGAGGCGCCCGGCGATCAGAAAATCGATGCGATGCAGGGTTTCGCCGAAGGCGAGCGCAATGCCGGAATGAAACAGCCCCTCGTGCCGCATGCGATCGCCGACGCCGAGCTCGATCAGCAGATCGCGCACCCAGTGCTCGATCAGGCCGGCGCGGATGCGGCCCTCGACGTAGTCGCGGCCGCGGCTTTCCAGGACGATCGACTCGACGCCGTGGCGGGACAGAAGATGCGCCAGCATCAGCCCCGCCGGCCCCGCCCCAACGATCCCGACCTGCGTCCGCATCTGCGCCCTCGCTGCCGCGGCGAAACGCTGCGCATTTCGCCGGAAAATGCTCTATAGGCGCGCCGGTGACCGGCCGAGAAGGGATGAATCGCGGAAACGCTTGAATTTTTCCGCAGGTGCCGCGGTCACAATTGCCCGGAGGCTCGCAGGGTGGCCCAAATGGGGCGGCCCACGCTGCGCTGCGCCTCGCTCCGCGCTACGCGGCCTCGCCGTGGCGCAGCCGGTCCAGCCGCTTCTCCTGGCGAACATAGGCCTGGGCCGCGTCGGACTGGAACAGCTCGCGCTGCTCGGTCTCGTCGTCGGCGACCGGCGACAGCGCCAGGTCCATGTAATCGCGGCGGTGCGGGTCCTTCTTGATCCGCAGATAGATGAGCCGCATGCGCAGATAGAGCGAGATCCACTCGACCTGCTTGCGCAGCGATTCGAGCACGTACTTCGGATAGAACGACCACACCGGCTCGATCGGCAGGCCCGGCCGCCGGTCGCGGCGGAACTTGAGGCGGAGGAACCCGCCCTCGAGCGGATGGATCTTCTCGATCTTGATGCAGCCCTTGAACCACACCAGCAGGAACAGAACCTTGCCGGGGCTCACGTTGGTCGCCGCCGCGCGGCGCAGGATGCGGTCGACGTGCTCGGGCGAATAATAGATGTCCCACGCCATCCGATAGGTGCGGACGCATTCCTCGCGCGACATCAGCGGATGCGCAGTCGTGGCGTGGTTGAGATCGTATTTGTTCATGTCGGGGTCCATCGCGACCCCGGTGAGATGCAGCTTCTTGTGATCCTCCGAGCCCGGCAGCGGCGTGAGATAGAAGAACTCGAGCAGATCGACCGGCAGCTCGCGCTGGATGATCTCGATGTCGCGGCGGATCGTGTCCGGCGTGTCGTTGGGAAAGCCCAGGATGTAGCCGCAGTAGGTGATGGCGCCCACCTTCTTCCAGGCGAGCAGCATCTTGCGGTATTCGGTGATCTTGTTCTGCCGCTTCTTGGCTCCGATCAGACTTTCCGGATTGATGTTCTCCAGCCCGATGAACACCCGCTTGACGCCGGCGCGCGCGCATTTTTCGATGAAGTTCGGGATGCGGTGGCACAGGGTGTCCACCTGGATGATGAAATTGATCTGCAGCTTTTCCACCTCGCGCAGGCGGATCAGCCGGTCGATGATCGGCTCCCAGTCCTTGTTGCGGGCGAAGTTGTCGTCGGTGATGAAGAACCGGCGGATGCCCTGGGCGACGTTGACCCGCACGATCTTCTCGATGTCGTCGGCGGAGCGGCGGCGCGACTTGCGTCCCTGGACATTGATGATGGTGCAGAACGAGCACTGATAGGGACAGCCGCGGCCGGCATCGAAGCTGGTGTGGGCGCCGGCGGTACGCTTGACGCGGGCGGCCGGCAGCAGCGGCGCGGCCGCTCCCTCGAGCCCGGGCAGGTCGTCCATGAAGTTGTAGATCGGCAGCAGGCGGCCGTCGGCGGCGTCGCGCAGCACCTGGGCGAGCCGGCCCTCCGCCTCGCCGGCGAACAGCGAGATGCCCATCTGCTCGGCGCGGCGCACGTCGGGGTCGCGCTCGGCGAGCATCGCCAGGGTGCCGGACACGTGGAACCCGCCGATGCCGACCATGATCCCGCGGTCGCGCAGCGGGCGCGCGATGTCGAGCGCACGCGGGAACTGGTTCGACTGCACGCCGACCAGCATTACCAGACCGATGTCGGCCGCCTGCACCAGCGCGGCGATGCGCCGGGGATCGATGCGGGTGTTTGTTTCGTCGAAGCCGTGGACGTCGAGCTCGATGTCGTCGCCGAGCATGTTCTGGGCGACGCAGTCCTTGGCAAGGCCGTAGAGCACGGCGAGCGAGTTCGACGGGATGGCGGAGCGGTACCACTGGATGACGTAGCCGTCGTCGTCGTAGTGCGAAGGCTTGATCAGAACCAGGCACATGCGCCGCCGTCGTGCACGGCCCGGCCCGGTACCCGCAACCACAGCCGGAGCCTTCGCCAGGATCGGCAGCATGGTGTCCCCACCGTTCGTCGAAAGGGAGCCCGCCCGTCCCTCGACGCGAACGCCGATAAGACTTGCTTTCGCCGGATTGCGCAAGGCTCGCCGGCAAATCGCCCGATCAGTGTGGCAATTCGGTGACGGCGGCCGGTCAGCGCGCCCAGGCCACACGAGAGCCGCCGGCGCCATCGCCGGTGACCCGCTCGTCCGGGTCGCACGGCTCGAAGCCGGGAGTGGCGACCGCGGCCAGCGCCTGGGGCGCGAGCACGACCACCCGGCCGCGCTTGAGTGCGACCACGCCCTGGCGCGCCCAGGCCCGCAGCTGCTTGTTGGTGGTCTCACGCGATCTGCCGAGAAAATTGCTGATCTCGCGCTGGGTGATCGCCACGTCGCGCTGGCCGGACGTGGCGCCGATCTTCTCGGTAAGCCGCAGCAACGTCTTGGCGAGGCGACCGGGAAAATCGAGGAACATCATTTCTTCGTACTGCTCGCTGGTCCAGCGCAGCCGCGCGCAGAGCAGCTCGACCAGCTTGATCGCGACCTCGGGCTGCTGGTGGACGATGGGGATGAAGTCGCGCCGATCGATCGTCATCAGGCCGCAGTCCGTCATCGCCACCGCATCGGCCGTGCGCGAACGGCCATCGAGCAGCGCGATCTCACCGAAGATCTCGCCGGCATGGATGAGGTTGAAGACCGCCTCGCGGCCGTCGATCGACGACGAGCTGATCTTCACGGTTCCGCTCAATACCGCATAGAGGCCGGTTCCCTCGTCCCCCTTGGAAAAGATCATGGTATCGCGGCGCAATGCCCGCACGGTCGCCTTGGCGGCGAGCGCCTCGATCAGGGCCCTGGGAAGCGCGCCGAATATCGGGTGGCCGTGCAGCAGAGCTCTCTTCTCAATTGTATATCTGTATTCCACCAACTTATGCGTGGGCATGGAGGGCACGACCTCATGCTGCGCTGCGGGATCGATTCGAGGCAACCTATATCAAAGCCATGGGTTGAAGCAACATCATATATTTTCTCCTGGGTTGATCGCGGGCTGTGGACGGCCGGTCATGCCGCCGGGTCCGGCCAGGGCGCTCTGGTCGCACAATACGGCCGTCATCCCCCGCATCCCGCGACGTTGGCAAAGAATTAGGCGTCTGTTCGACTTATGGCACCGCCGCAGAGACCGGCGGATTGACATTCTGCCGCGCGCCACTATGTTTCCAGCGACCGCTTGCCATGGCAGGATTCGGTTATGGGGTCCGTCTGCCTCGCAGAAGCGGTCCTCCTCCCGGCGCCCGTCTGAGGAACACGCTGTCTCGGGGCGGGCACACCTGCCGCGGGCATCCGTGCCGAATGTCGCGCATACGCGTCGACGGGGCGGTTTCAACACCGAGGTTACATGCCTTTTTCCCATCTGGGGTTATCCGACAAAGTCCTCGCCGCGGTCGCAACGTCCGGGTACACCGTACCCACCCCGATCCAAGAGCAGGCCATTCCCCACGTCCTGGCGCGTCGCGACGTGCTCGGCATCGCGCAGACCGGAACCGGCAAGACGGCGGCGTTCGTGCTGCCGATGCTGACCATGCTCGAGCACGGACGCGCGCGGGCACGCATGCCGCGCACCCTGATCCTCGAGCCGACCCGGGAGCTTGCCGCGCAGGTCGAGGAGAGCTTTTCGAAATACGGCGCCAACCACAAGCTCAATGTGGCGCTGATCATCGGCGGGGTGTCGTTCGACAACCAGGACGTCAAGCTGACCCGAGGGGTCGACGTGCTGATCGCGACGCCGGGCCGCCTGCTCGATCATTCCGAGCGCGGCCGTCTGCTGTTGTCGGGCGTTGAGCTCCTGGTGATCGACGAGGCCGACCGGATGCTCGACATGGGTTTCATTCCCGATATCGAGCGCATCTGCAAGCTGGTGCCGTTCACCCGCCAGACCCTGTTCTTTACCGCGACCATGCCGCCGGAAATCCGGCGGATCGTCGATACCTTCCTGCACAACCCGGTGCGCGTCGAGGTCTCCCGCCCGGCCACCACGGTGGCGCTGGTCACCCAGTTGCTCGCCGCCACCGGTCGGGAGCCGGAGCAGAAGCGCGAGACGCTCCGCCGTCTCATCCGCACGGCCGACAATTTCAAGAACGCGATCGTGTTCTGCAACCGCAAGCGCGAGGTTGCCGTGGTGCACCGCTCGCTGCAGCGCCACGGGTTCAATGTCGGTGCGCTGCACGGCGACCTGGACCAGTCGGCGCGCACCGCCGCGCTCGACCAGTTCCGCCGCGGCGAGATCGGCCTCCTCGTTGCCTCGGACGTCGCGGCGCGCGGGCTCGACATCCCGGACGTCAGCCACGTGATCAATTTCGACGTACCGCACCACGCCGACGACTACGTGCACCGCATCGGCCGCACCGGCCGCGCTGGCCGGTCGGGCACCGCCATCACCATCGTGGCGCCGAGCGACCACAAGGCCGTCGCCGCAATCGAGAAGCTCATCGGCCAGACCATTCCGTGGACCGGAGAGCCGGCGCCAGCCGCATCCGACGAGCGGCCGCCGCGCGAGCAGAAATCAAGGCACGCGCGGCCGGCGCCGCGACGAGCCGAGCACGCAGCGTCGCCGCCACGAGCCCAGGCATCGCATCGTCCCCCCTCGCCGTCGCGGGCTGTTGCGGCGCAGCGACCGCCGGCTGCCGAACGGACACCCGCTCCGGTTGCGCACCTCAACGACTCCCGGCCCCCCCGCGGGAGCACCCGCGATCGCCCGGCCGCGGAGGAGCGCGATATCACGCATCTGCCGGCTTTTCTGCTGCGCCCGGTGCGCGCCAAGGCCTGATCTCGCCGAACCGCTGGCCCAAGGCCCGGAGTGCTGCCGCGTCGACTCGGCGGCAGGCGAAGGCACAACCTCCCAGCGCACGACGACTGATTTCGCGGGACGTTTACCCCCCGTTCATCGGCCCGTCATAGGATTTCGGTCAGTTCGGGTTCCAATCCGGCCGCCGGCGCTGCCGCATGCGAGCGGAGTTGATGATGACAGCGCAAAGCGATGAGCACGAACGCACCATGGCGTTCGCGGAGATCGCCCTCGGCCAGATAAAAGCGCTGCGACACGCCGCCTCTCCCCGCAACTACGATATCTGGTACAATTACGCGACCGGATATAATTTGAAGTTGAACCAGGCGATCAACGAGATCCTGACCCGCAACGGCTCGTTGTCGGAGAGCGATCTCGATCGGATCTACGACACCCATTTGTCGCCGACGCGAATGACCGATCGCATCGATTCGGTCGGCGCGAAGGTGCTCGACGAGATCGAGCAGGTCATGACGATGATCGATTCCGCGGTCGGCTCGGCGTCGAACTATTCTGAAAGCCTCGTCGACGTGGCGCGGACGCTGGGCAGCGCCGAGGACCGGGCCGGACTGCGCACCATCGTCGAGCGACTGGTGGCCACCGCGCGGGAGATGGAGAAGACCAACCAGACGTTGGAGAGCCGACTCAGCGCCTCGAAGCAGGAGATCAGCCAGCTCCAGCAGAACCTCGAGGCGGTGCGCACCGAGAGCCTCACCGATCCGCTGACCTCGCTGGCCAACCGGAAGTACTTCGACCTGGCGATCGACGACGCGGTGCAGGAGTCCGCATCGACCGGCGAGCAGCTCTCGCTGATGATGGTCGACATCGACTATTTCAAGCAATTCAACGACGTGTTCGGTCATCTCACCGGGGACCAGGTGCTCCGCCTGGTGGCGCTGTCGATCAAGCAGAACGTCAAGGGCTCGGACCTCGCGGCCCGCTACGGCGGCGAGGAGTTCGCCGTGATCCTGCCGAGCACGAGCCTGCTCCAGGCGCTGGCGGTCGCCGACCACATCCGGCGCACGGTGATGAGCAAGGAACTGATGAAACGCTCGACCGGCGAGAACCTCGGCCGGGTGACGATCTCGATCGGCGTGGCGAGCTGCCTGCCGGGCGAGCACGCGCGCTCACTGATCGAGCGCGCCGACGGCTGCCTCTACGCCGCCAAGCGCCACGGCCGCAACCGCGTCATTTGCGAGAGCGACCTGGAGCTCTCCCTGCCGGCCGAGCCGCAGGTGGCCTGACCCGCTTGCCGGCTCGCGGCCTCGCGGCGGCGCGCCGGGCCGCCTCGAGCGACCGCCGTGCCCACAACGCCAGCTCCTCGCCATCGTCATAGAGCCGTTCGGGGAGCCGCCAATATGACGTCAACGTGCGCGTTCCGTCCTTCGTCGCGTAGGCGAACGGCGCCGATCCCTCGGCGGCGAAATCGGCGACGATGACGTCGTCGGTCTTGAGATGGATCACCCCGCCGGTCACCAGTCCGAACATGATCCCGTCGGCGAACAGCCCAACGCCGCCGAACATCCGGCGCGGCGTCAGCGGCCCGAATGCGGCGAACAGCTCGCAAATGGCATCCGCATCCCACGCCACCGAAGGGCTCCCGTGTCGCAGCGGAAGCCGCTGCTCATGCCTCCTGCCGCGCCGGCGTCAGCGCCACCGACTCGCCGCAGCCGCAGGCCGAGGTCTGATTGGGATTGTTGAACACGAACTGGGCGGCGAGCTTGTCGACCTTGTAGTCCATCTCGGTGCCGAGCAGGAACAGCACCGCCTTCGGGTCGACCAGAATGCGCACCCCCTTGTCCTCGACGATCTCGTCGGACGGCTCGACGCGATCGGCGTACTCCAGCGTATAGGCCATGCCGGCACAACCGCCGTTCTTGACCCCGACGCGCACCCCGGCGATCGGGCGCTCGGCGTTCGCCAGCACTTCCCTGATGCGGGCGGCGGCCGCCTCGCTGAGCCGCATCACCTGAGGCCTCGGCCTAGCAGTGGCCATGTCGATATCTCCCTGCGCTGCCTAGTGCACCGATTCCGAAGTTCGCATCACTTGGCGACATCCTCTGGTGCGAACTTCGG